>JBKPMK010000045.1:0-3044 GCA_046732115.1 Thermoproteota archaeon | reverse complement strand
TTCTTGCAGATGGAGATGCGCTGAATCTTTCTACAGACAGGCTAATTCAAATTTTGGAATATATATATGCTAAATTTACAAACTTGAAAAGGGTATCATGCTATGCAATGCCAAAAAATTTGCTTCAGAAGAAAGATGAGGAATTGGATAAACTAAAAAGTATGGGACTTAACATGTTTTACATAGGGATTGAAACTGGCAATGACATTCTTTTGAAGAAGGTGACAAAAGGTGCAACAAGTAAGGGAATCCTTCAGAGCTGTAAGAAAGCAAAACAGCATGGGTTTATTTTATCCTGTATGATAATTCTGGGACTTGGTGGAAGAACATATACTAATGAACATATTGCTGATACTGCCAGACTCGTAAGTAAAATCGCTCCTGATTATTTGGGGGCATTGACATTATATTTAGAAGATGGAATTTACAGTGAATTTATGACCAAATTCAATGAACCTTTTATTCCCTTGGGTGACATAGAGGTTTTAGATGAGATTGAAAGATTTGTTTCAGAATTTAATTCTGCAGCACCAGTGACATTTAGGGCAAATCATGCATCAAACGTCTATTCACTAGGAGGCACTATTCCCCAAGATAAAGAAAAGTTACTATCTTTAATAAAGGAATTGAAACATCACCCAGAAATGCTAAAGCCCAAGGTTTTACGAAGGTTCTAGCAGTATTTCATGTTAGTATGCCTTGAGTATACCTACTTTTATTCTTCTTTCAATCATGGCACAATCAAAAGTGGCTTCAATCTAAGAGTCAAATATACAATGGATACACCAGTATGTCAGACATATACTCAATGCCTATTAACATCTTTGTTGTATGTGGATAAGTAGTAAGCCAGATCAATAGAGCAGGGACTGAGGCGCATACGATAATTGTAAGAATGATCAGCCATACGGCAGTCATCTTCTCGACCATGATTTAGCAATTTTCAACATGGCATATAAATAAGTATCTACATATAGCTGGCACATACATACGTAAAATTATAATAGATACGTTTTACTACGTACACAATCAACTGTAAATTCACGTTCGAAGATACTTGGTCTTGGATATATGAATAACTGATAATTGAATAAAATTTTGATCAATAAATAATAGGGAAGAAATGCGTGTGCTCTGATAAAAAGTATTGATTTACATGTCGATGCAAATATTTGATAGTTATAAATTATTTTTTGTAATATCATATAATATTTCCAACAAATGTACTTGTAATGCATTATTTAATCTTTACATAAATAATATATCAAAAAATTATTATTCGCTCACTGCAGCAAATAAAAAACAACGTTTATCTTGTTACAGAAATAATAGATAACTACAGAAATCCACCAGTTTCTGTGGCCTATCCTTGGTCTGCAGCGGCAGGCTTCAGGTGGGCCTATTTAAATCAGTTACCTTGAATTACAATTGGCAAAGATAGACAGTTACATTTACCTACGTTTGCTCGTGACCTAATATCATATATTTTAAGCAAAAATAATATATTTTTTGTGACATGCGACTTAGTAAAAAATAGAGTATTACGACAGAATAAAAGAAGTTATGCATAGGAATCTCCACGACTTTATATATATATACGAACATATTAGAACATATAATTTGTATAAAAATAAGATTATAAATAAGTATATTTGATTGTCCTCTGCTAATAAATGAAGTTACTAGAATACCAGGGTAAGGAATTATTTAAACAGTATGACATAAGAATTCCAAGATCGCATCTTGTTAGTGACATAGAACAAGCAAAACAGGCTGCAAGAAAACTCAGTTATCCATGTATATTAAAATCTCAACTTTCTGTTGGAGGCAGGGGCAAAGCTGGTGCCATTCTGAAATGCAAAACAGAATCTGAACTTGTGCCAAAATTTAATGAACTTATGAATAAAGAGGTGAAAGGTGAGCTACCAACTCACATTTTAATTGAGGAAATAGTAGATATAAGAGGAGAACTCTATTTATCACTTTTCCTTAATAGAAGCAAGAGGTGCTACTCCTTGATTGCATCAGCAGAAGGTGGAGTCGAAATTGAGAATGTGGAAAATAAAGTCATTATAGATGTGTTGATCGATCGGCTCTCTGCAGAGACTGCAGAAGAAGTAGCTCATAAACTAAAGCTGCGTGCAAAGACTAAAGTCTCATTTACAGATTTCACAATGAAGCTTTCGAAGCTTGTGAGAGAAAAGGAAGTAGAGCTTGCAGAGATTAATCCAGTAGGCGTACTAAATGATGATTCTCTTATCGCACTTGATTCAAAAGTCATTATAGATGACAATGCAATATTCAGACATCCTGAATTAAAAAAATATGAACATATCTCGGAATTGGAGGCACAGGCTGAAAAAAGTGGATTTTCTTTGGTCGAGTTAGATGGAAATATTGCAATTATTGGAAATGGTGCAGGGCTAGTAATGTCAACATTAGATATGGTCTCATATGCTGGCGGTAAAGCAGGTTCGTTCCTTGACTTTGGTGGTAGTGCAACCACTGAAACAATATACGAGGCACTGAAGGTAATCAGCAACATAAAAAGAATTAATGCAATTCTCGTAAACCTATTTGGTGGAATAGTAAAGACCAACCTTGTTGCACAGGCGATTCTCAATGCATATAATAACAATCTAATTTGCGTCCCTGTCTTTGCAAGGATCTCTGGGGCAGAATCTGAAAAGGCGAAAGAAATATTGAAAGGTACTCAAGCGAAACTATATGATACTGTAGAGGAAGCAATAGATGCAATGGTTAAAGAGGTTTCACGATAATGGAATTCAATAAAATGGATAATGAATTCAACATCTTTGATATATTAATTGGAAAAGAATCCGATGAAGATTATAAGAAAAAACCTGTAATAATACAGGGCATGACAGGGAGCTATGGTTCTACGCATACTAGATTAATGAAGGCATATGGAACAAACATTGTTGCAGGGGTTACTCCTGGCAAAGAGGGTCAGAGTTTTGAAGGAATTCCTGTTTATAATAATATAGCTAAAGCAGTAGAAGTATCTGGGGCAAAAATCTCAG
>JBKPMK010000044.1:0-1359 GCA_046732115.1 Thermoproteota archaeon | reverse complement strand
TCGGTGGCAGATTTTATGATCTGTTGTTTGACTACAACTGGTTCTAACACATTTTGCTTGAACATGTCTGCAACTACTGTGTTTCTTACATCAACGCCAGTCCATTTCGAGCCTTTGCTTTGCTTTGCCCTTAATTCTGTCATGGTGTCAATAGGATCCATACCTGCATTTTCTGCTAAGGCCAATGGGAGAGAATCGAGTGCATCTGCAAATTTTTGAACTGCTAATTGTGCCCTTCCTTCCAAGTTTCCTGACCATTGTCTCAGCTCATTTGCGATATATGCTTCAGGAGCCCCGCCGCCTGCCACTATTTCAGGCCTTTCAAGTACATCTTTAGTTACCATTAGGGCATCATGTACGGAGCGGTCGGCTTCATCTACTACTCTCTGTGAGCCACCCCTTATAAGTATAGAAACAGCTTTTGGATTCTTGCAACCTTCGATGAATACCCATTTATCTGTCTCGACTTTCCGCTCTTCTACTAAATTAGCTGAACCAAGATCCTTGTCTGTCAAATCGTCAAGATTGTTTATTACTCTTGCTCCAGTAGCCTTCGACAACTTGAACATATCGCTTTCTTTTACACGTCTTACTGCCATAATACCTTCCTTGGCAAAATAATGTTGTGCTATATCGTCAATGCCTTTCTGACATAATACCACATTAGCACCTGCAGATACTACTTTGTCAACCATAGATTTGAGCATCTTATTCTCTTCATTGAGGAACATTTGCATTTGCTGGGGATCATTAATACGAATCTCTGCACTCATTTCAGTTTTTTCAATTTCAAGAGCAGAATTGAGCAATGCTATTTTAGCATTTTCGACTACCTTTGGCATACCGGCATGAACAACTTCTTTGTCTAATACAATACCTTTTATCAGCTTTGTATCGCCCATAGATCCTCCTGCTTTCTTCTCTACCTTAATATTGTCAAGATCGACTTTAAAACCCTCATCATCTTCAATTTTTTCAACCACTTGCTTTGCTGCATCAACTACAACCTGACTTAGTATAGGGCTATCTTCAGAAACTAGTTTTGAATCCATACTAGTCCTGGCAATCTTTAGCAATCGCTCCTTATCATTTACGTCGACTTTGATTGCGATCTTTTGTAATAATTTTAGAGCTTGTTCAGATGCAGCTGTATAACCATCTACTATTACAGACGGATGAACATCTTTATTAACTAAATCTTCAGCTTTCTGTAATAACGAGCCTGCAAAAACCACTGAAGATGTCGTTCCATCACCTACTTCATTGTCTACTGATTTGGCAACTTCAACCATCATTTTAGCTGCTGGATGTTGAACATCGATTTCCTTCAAAATAGTTGCACCATCATTTGTAATTGTA
>JBKPMK010000043.1:0-3580 GCA_046732115.1 Thermoproteota archaeon | reverse complement strand
AAAAATTGGCCGAAGACATAGAACTAAATTATAATAAAATAATGTCCATAATATCTACCCAGGAGCTCGCCAAAGAAAATTCAAAGCCAACCGTAATCGAACTTGGAAAGATAGGTTCCAGATTTTTTGCACTCAACATTTATTACAATACAGATGAAAATAGAGAAGATGTACCAGGGAGCATTCAGCAATTACTCCCTAGCATTTCACCAGTGAAGGTAGATGTCTTGGCAACCACCACTGCACATCAGGTTCCAGATGATCCCAATGTAACTTATTTGAAGGTGGCTCAGATATACGATGACGGATCCAGACGTTCAAAGTATCTTGATGAGGTCCGTAAAGAAGATGAAGGTATTTCGCAATTTTGAAGCCTTCAAAATCCATCGGGATGCCAGCATATACAATGGATCAGATTTAAAATATCCTTTACTTAGGATCAAGAATAAGAATAGAATATCATAAGCATCAGTAAATCTAAAATCTATGACGAATATTTGAGACGGGCTAGACATAGTTAGGCTCTTACAAGATGATTGATAATATTTCATATCATTTTCAGAGTAAGAAAACAGAATTTAAAATTAACAATAAAATGATTACCCATATCTAGAACAATTTCTTATCCTCATTGTACGGCCCAAAGTCATCTAATAAGAACAAGGCAAACCTTATTCTTGGAAAACCAAAGAAATCATAGACGCGCTAATTTTTACCTGCACTTTTTTATTAAGGATATCTTCCGAAAGTTCAGATACAAGTATTTTGACATAAATTGACCATTTAATACCAAGGTCATGTTGAATATGAAAGCGGTAGTAACCATCCTTTTCCTCTATATTATGCTGCATCCACGATACATTTAACCAGGTCCGCAAAATGTAGATGAAATCCTCAATACTATGACTTTCTCTCATGAACGTTAGTATATTCTTGAATGTTTCTTTCTCAGTTCTTTGAGCAAGACTCGCTATCTGCTCTTCAGAAAGCTGATTTAACACCTCTTTTAAGAAAGTTCTTGTCATGGGCAATAGCCCAACTTTCCTTTCATACTTTTCCCATTGGATATGGTTTGCGAATATCTTTGTCACGAGCGAATTAAGGCTTATTTTGTCCGATTCGGCTTCTTTTCGTAATCCATCTATAAGGTTTGAAGGAAGCCTAAAGGTAATAGTTTCAGTATTAACCTTCTTTATCTGAGCATTACTCTCAGCTTTAATCATCTAAACAATTGAATTACCATTATATTTAAAAGACTATCTGTCTTATTTCCTATATTTGCTCATTTACATACAAGTCAGATTCTCTGTGAATATAGTTAAATATATTGATAGCCAGGCAATTTTTGCCACAGGACATTAAAACTAATAATCAAAAAATTTAATTTAGAAATCGACCTGGTTAACCGTAAGAGCTGCTATAATCACCAATGATAATATCGTTAATATATCTTGGCATAAGCTGCTCGCTCATAGAACCCTCCATCTCCATAAGATTCTGTTTCCTCTTTTCAACTGATGAATGAGTAGAGAAGAGACTTCCGATTGTGTTACCTTAGTGATTGTGTTACTCTATAAATCGGTGAAGGATTGATAAAGTTAAAAGTTTAGAATGTTTATATAAAAAGGAACTTATGGTTACGTTAGCACTATATGTATTGAGCTAATTATGGTATTTGCTTGCTGTTATTTTGGATTCCACTAGAACATGATAAAACTTCTTTAATATTATGTCTTGTATTAATGGTTTATAGATATATATGAAACACTCATATCATTGCTTGTCGTGTGATAAAGACTTCATAGAGAAAGACATGGCGGAGGATCATAAAAAAATGACTGGTCACGAGGTCATACAGAGAACATTAGAAAAATGATTGGTTGTGGAATTGCTAATCGAAAATGGTCGTGTCCCAATCAGCTCATACAAGATAGTTGATATAATAACTAACACCATATTTTCATCATCGGGTACAGATAGAATTCTAGATGATGCTAGAATGTACTTTTTAGAAATTTCTGCTTACTGCGAGTATAGTTTATGAATTGTTATAGATTATTTCATCTTCGAATAATAAATGTCTAGTAATAGTTACCACAAACCCGCTTATTTCTTAAAGTAAACAAGACTTTCATATTCTAATTGTGCGGCCATTCTTAAGAGATTAGTGGCTAGTTCTTTTTCCATTTCCCGACTCATAGATTTAGCCAATCTTTTGTAGAATTTTGCTTTAATCATCGGTATTTCTTCGGGCTTTATCATATTCCTCGCAAGTGCGATTTCAGTTGCCTTGGAAAAACCGTCGCTATCAACCCTTGCCTTTATTTGATTAAAATTTCTCAGACCTATTCTAGTCCTTGAAGCTTGGTATTTCATAAAATTTGGTATTCTGTACTTGGTTGGAATTAAAGGAGTATACTTGAAATTAGCCCCAAGAGCTGACATCCTTATCCAACAATGAAAATCTTCTGATGCTCTTTCATTAGGGAAAGGACATCGATATGCAAATTGTATACGTACTGCTGTAGAAGACGTAATATTGGTAATCCCAGTTTCAGTGCCCATCTTTATCCAAATATTATTTCCTTCTAGTGGAGGTTGTACATGAGATTCCAAGATTTCTAAAATCGGTGTAGAAATTTTTTCAGCAGGTGTCAATATATTATTTTCATCTATTACCTCAAAGGTAGAATAAACTACATCAACTTGTGGGTTTTCTAAAAATATTTTTTTGACAACTTCTAATCTTCTTGGATGAGATATGTCATCCGAATCATTAAAAAGAATTATACTTTGACCACGCTCTAATGCCTTGAGTACACCTAAATTTCTACATACTCCCTGGCCTACATTTTGCTCCAATAAGATAATGTCAATTTTCGGATAATATTTTTGCTTTAAAGTATTTAGATATTCAGTTATCTCTATACTGGGATGCATATCAACTACAATAATTGCAGACCAATCTTCATCAGTTTGTAGAAACAATCCTTCAATTGTATCAGCAATTAATAGCTTTTTTCTACCTCGCTGTTTATATTCATTAGCATAATACGGAATTATGAATGCACTTGAAAACTCTTTTCTAACACTCTTTTTTACCATCTTAATATTTGACTTACTCTCTTACCAAGGTTCGTTGTTAATTAGTTTAATTTACAATAATACACATCATTGTGTATATGACCCTTGCTGGACCAGATAGACACCTTAACGAACAATCGGCTCATAAAGAAATACGCGTTTCTGACGAAGAACATCAAAATCCTTGTGACAAAATTGGTCGAAAAGTTGAAAATATTTCAATAGAGAGCATAATAAAATGTAGTAAATACGGTTCTACAATTTACCTCGAGCAAAAAGTAGAATCGATGCCTGTGTGGATTATACTAGGCCATCATTAGCAGTTGAAAAAATACTAGACGTTACAAAAAAAATTTTTTGCATCAACTGACTGAAAACATACTAGACGTTACAAAAATTGAAAGTAACTCGCTACAGCTAAATAAAGAACGATTCAATTTGCGTGAACTGATATTAAATTCTATGTCAGATTTTAAAGGTCAGTTGAAAGAAAATG
>JBKPMK010000042.1:0-5435 GCA_046732115.1 Thermoproteota archaeon | reverse complement strand
TAAGGATGTGGGCTCGTAGCTCAGCATGGACAGAGCGCCTGCCTTCTAAGTCCCTCGTAGAGAGCCGGAAGTCGTGGGATCGAAGCCCACCGGGCCCGCTTTCTAATGGCAAACTATGCAATAAATGATCTCAGGATACAGATAACGCTCGTATGGCGTATAAAAATAAGTACCAGATGCTAACAATTTAAATATCGTATTGATTGGAGAATTTTAGTACATCATGCCAATCAGTAAACAGCTTAGTTCGCTAGTGAAAAATGCGCGAGAAGCAGCACCTAAACGCAATTTTAAACAATCGGTGGAATTAACATTGGTATTAAAGGATATTGATGTAAAAAAAGGATTTAATTTTAACGAAATAGTATCATTACCCCACAAGCCCAGACAACCTGCAACTATCTGTGTAGTTGCATCCGGCGACATGGGAACTAGGGCTCATCGTGCAGGAATTGATAGGGTAATCGAACCAGAAGAACTTGATAGAATAGGTACGAACAAGAGGGAGGCGCGGAAAGTCTCAAGAGCATATAGCTTCTTCCTCTCTGATACTGCATTGATGCCAACGGTCGGTCGCTCGCTTGGGCAATTTTTGGGCCCAAAAGGCAAAATGCCAACTCCATTGCCATATGGAGCTCCAATCGAAGTAATTGCAGATCGGTTTAGGAATTCTGTTCGTGTTAGAACAAAAAATCAACTGAACATCTCTGTTAAAATTGGAGATGAAGAAATGGATGACGATCAGTTAACTACCAATGCTAACACAGTTATTGCGACGCTGGAAAAAAAACTACCTCAGGGGGAAAAGAATATTCAAAATGTAATCGTAAAACTTACAATGGGCAAGGCAGCAAAACTTACAGCAATTAAGGAAGGAGACCGATAAAATAAATGATATCAAAAGTAACAACTACGAGCAGTGTTAAGAATTATCCTAAAAAGAAGCGGTTGATGTATGATGGGCTACAGCAGCTCGTAAAACAGTATAATGTCATTGCCCTTTCGAAGATTACTAAAGTTAGAGCCACTCAATTAATGATGGTTCGCAAGAAATTCAGAGATAGTATAAGAATTCTAATAATTAAGAATAAGGTTGCTCAAAGGGCACTTGAGAAAGTAAATGATGTAGTAGGTTTGGCAAATCTGAGCAAAGTATTGGAAGGCCAGTGTGCATTAATGTTTACTGATATGAGCCCATTTAAACTAAATTTGCTTTTAAGTCAAAATAAAGTGTTTCTCCCAGCAAAAGCAGGAGATATTGCTACTAAGGATATTATAATTGCTTCAGGCAATACAGGGATTGCCCCTGGCCCGGTTCTATCTGAATTCAAAGAGTCTAACGTTCCAACTAAAATTGAGCAGGGCAATATTTGGGTAACAAGAGATACAATAGCCGCAAAGCCAGGTACAGTTATCTCTCAGAAACTTGCTTCTTTAATGAGCAAGTTAAATATCAAACCTGTCGAGGCTGGAATCACTATCAACTATGCTATCACAGAAGGACTCTTTTTTGATGAAAAAGATCTAAAGATAGACTTGGTGGAGTATAGTAATGAATTGAAGGCTTCCTTTCTATCTGCTATTGCCGTATCGTTAAAAGCAGCTTATCCAACACGTGAAACATCTACATTTTTGATCACTGAGGCACGAGGTAATGCTAACGCATTGGCTGCAGAGGCAGGATATTTATCGACTGATTCTGCAAACTTTGTTTTAATGATGGCGCAAACTAGAGCAAAATCATTGGCAAGTATAGCAGCAGGAAAGGGTTATACACCGATAAACTGAAATAAGTTCAATCTGAAGAATTTGGATACAAAATACATTAGTTAGTCAATCTACTGTTATACAGACTTAGCCAACATGATTTAACATGTTGTGAGCTGAAAGTACAAAAAATATAGATTTTTATCCAAACAGTGCAGATAATCCCTCTAGTGCTTCTTCCTCTTTCTTTTCCTCTTTCTTTTCTTCTTCTACCTTTGGTTGACTCCCAGATGCCTCTGGTGCTCCACCGGTAGGAGCAGCGACTGGCGCTGTTGCTATTGGTGCCGCCTTCAAGGCTTCATCTATATTTACTTCTCCTAAAGCTGCGACCAATGCTTTTACCTGAACATCATTAGGAGTAGCGCCTGCTGCTTTTATGATATTCTTGACATTATCTTCTGTGATACCTTGCTTTAACTTGTGTAATAATAAAGCGGCATATACGTATTCCATGATCAAAAGATGCTCTGTATAAGACCATAATATAAAACTTTCAAATACTATAGAATTTTGGTACTTCTAGCTACCGCATACAGATGATCCTTCAGGTCTTTTTCATATAAGGAGTTCATTTTCTCAAGAAGGGTTGCTCTTGCCTGAAGTCTTTCCTCTTCACTTCTTGCTCTTAAAACATCTGAAAACATGTCTGGAAGGTTCTCTCGCACCCATCCATCAAGAACGTAATATCGTTTCTCGTTTATCCAGGTTATCTTGTTTCCATTCCGATCGACTTCTTCACTGAAGATACCACTCTCAACTTTGTCAATTAACATAAATATGCAGTTGTTTGGATCAGGATTATCTAGAACTTCTTTCGGGCGACCCTCTGCTCGTCCTGATCTTACACGTTCGATCAAGCCTACTGGCCGTATGTAAGTCCCCGTGATCTGAATTTTATCTCCATTGACTGACTCTGCTCTGCCAATAATTAAAGTATTATAACTTTGATCTTTTTTGACAACAAAAACATAGTCCCCTCTTCTTATTCGGCCCCTGCCAAACATCTATTTGAGATTTCTTTCTTAAATTATATAATAATTGCTATTATGTTCCCAGAAACGGTGGTATTAATTTTCTGCAGGACAAGGATACTGATTAAATTAAATCGAATCTTGTTTAGAGGGTTGAAAAATATGCATGAGTTGTTATAACTTATCAATCCTAGCCAGTGAGATATTACCAACATATACATGCTTGGCCATGATCGGCCTACAATGGCTATTGGAATGTGGCTATAAAAGGTGCAGGTGTTTTATCTTTAATACGTATTTACAAATGATGTTATGATGAAGCTATCTTGTAGAGAGTCTGGATTAGAGTGCAATTATGTGGCAGAAGGAAAAACACAAGATGAAGTATTAAGGAATATTTCTGAACATGTTGTAAATTTTCATAATATGAGAGTAGAAGACGTATACGAAGAAAATATTTCTGCGGCGTTCTTATGCCAAGCCATAGGTAAAACTACACTTACAGATAATAGATAATGTTCCCCGTCATCATCATATGATGTGGTAAATGGTAGTATAATGTCATAACATGCGCACCTTGTAGAGCCTTCACTACCTTCACTGCTTACACACACAGGGGTAACCTTGCTGAAGAACTAACGGGTAAGAAAAATCCATCGGACTTGGGCAACGCTGTAAGTGGAAGTCTCCCATAGAAGTACACTAGAGAAATCCCATTCTTCATTTTTTTTATAGAAATTCTAGTGGCACTAAATTTATCAAATGGAGTCAATGTATGCGTCCAAAACATGACGATTTAATGGATAGCATATAATTTACTTATCGACTCAACTGCTAGAAGTATTCTTTGATTCCATCGTCTTCAAACAAGAGGTTATTCAGCTGTAATATCCTATCTTCTGTTAGTCCATAGCTTTTTAGTTTAGCTAAATTAACAAGCGATTGGCCTTGACGTGAGCAGGCTTCATTAAGCATGTGTTTCTGCAGGTATAAAGTAGATAACTCCTTTTTCAATCCATCTACTTTATTGTATTTTTTTATATCTTGTCGGAGTGTGGCACTAACAAAAGTTTTTATGAAATCTGTTTGACTAGTATTTATTTTTACAAGTATTGCACCGATAGAATAGGCAATTATAAACACGATGATGCCAAATACAAAGAATAGAAATCGCCTTCTTTTCGTTAACTGGAGAGACAATAAAGGATATTCTGTACTAGTTATTGCATTCAATCTTATTATGTTAACGTGTACATAAATATTGGATATATGTATATATATTAACTAATCTGTAAAATTCTCACGATAGGTAACAGTGTACCTATCTGCTTTATTCTCATCATCTTCAAAATCTTCACTATATTTATCAGTGAATCTCTCTCGTTCATATTGGCTGTCACCTAGATAATTTTGTTCTTCTGCTGCTACTTGTTGTTCTTGACTATCAATTTCCTCCTCTGCAAGTTGCCAAAAAAAGCTAGCTACTGGCTTTCCTATATTATGAAACGAACTAATTGGCAGTCCTAAGTCATGCTGCAGCTCTTGGACCCTCTGTGCAGAGCTCCATTTTCTCATACTCGTCTTTATTCTTTGCAATCACATAACCTTTCCAAGCTTTATGAAGAGCACCCCAGACCTCATTTTCACAAAAGCCTGAGTTTAGCTTTTTTGACCTGTCAGTACTAATCATATAAATTGTTTTTTTCTGTGATTTGAGGTAGGTGCGAAGAGCAAACATGTCATATCTTCCCCTACGATTGCAAGCGGTGACAATTTTGGTGTTTTGATTGCTTTCATGGCACTAGCTTCCTACCCAACATTAAGGATTCAGTTTTTAGTCTTATATACCGTAAATACCAAGTCATCATCATTTTGCGTCCTTGACCTCTCTTCGTTATAATATTTCCATTTTGTCCACTGATTCAGATATTGAGTTGCTTCATCTGAAATGTAAACATCTCTTGCAGTTTTTGTTTTGGAATATTCTTTTCTAATATGAATTTTAGTTGGGCTAGCTGCAAAATCAATATTCTTTAATCTAATAGCAAGGGCCTCCATTGCTCTCATACCTCCACTCGCTAACACAAGTAGGTATGCTTTCAATCATCTATTGTTACATGCAAGCAAAATCTTTCTAATATCTGACGCATCAAGAGGTTCTTCATCTTCGCGATACATTTTTGGTATTTTGACTCTTCTTCTAAACTTTGAAGGTATAATGTCAATATCATAGTAGGCTAAGTAAGAACTTATGGCTGCTCCGTACAATTTGATACTGGCAGACGTAAGGTTTAGAGACTTATCCATTAGGTATGATACATACTAATATGACATAAATATCTAGTTCATTATTGGATAATGGCTTGATAATATTATCTATATTATACTGTGAGTGCTTCATTTTAAGAAATTTTTGAAAAGTTAAGCCATATTAGTATGCATACTTTGAATTTCGGCTATTGTGTAATGTTAATTGCTATTATTATATGATGCAATGCAAATGCAGGGAATAAATGTGTCTATCCAGGACATAAACTAAATGTTATGATAGTTGCAGTCAAATTTATGAAATATTTAAAAATTACATTTATTAATGTGTCTACTAAGC
This sequence comes from Thermoproteota archaeon, assembly GCA_046732115.1. GTDB lineage: Archaea > Thermoproteota > Nitrososphaeria > Nitrososphaerales > Nitrososphaeraceae > JAFAQB01. The sequence continues at coordinate 89 of JBKPMK010000042.1, read as the reverse complement.
TAAAAGTAGAGAAAATTTGCAAAGATTTGACGAATTAGACATGAGGATATTATCTGAATTGACGCGTGACGCAAGTATATCTGTACCGC
>JBKPMK010000041.1:0-2331 GCA_046732115.1 Thermoproteota archaeon | reverse complement strand
CTTAAAGCTAGTCTCGGGGTCCCACAAATATTTCTAAGTAATTTAGGAAGATTAAATGAAGATAGATTTACGAAATATTACTGCAATAAATGCGTTAAAGAATATCCTGGTTCTCCATCAATTAACTATGAAAATCCCAATAAAGAAGTAGGACAAGGTATTATCCTTATTGAAAAGGGTGAATACAGATGTAGGACATGTAACAACATATTGGCTATTTATCGTAAATTCAATAAATAATATGCGTGCGTATATAAGATACTCTCTTTTGCCTTACTAAACAAATAAAAAAATAATCATTGATCATAAGTTTGCTTATACTCTTCCATAAATTCCTGCTTGATTGCTTCTACTAAATCGTGATTCTCGTGCTTATCTTTTAATTCATTAGAATTGCTTTTTGTGTCTACACCTAGCGAATCTAGTTCGTTTATCCACCAACCATTCTTCTCTGGATGTTCCTCCTGAAGAATATTGTTGAACATTGCTGTAGCTCGTTAGAATAATATAAAAAAGTTTACAATACAATGTTAAATCAACAATGATAATAATAATAACGACAAGAATAACTTTTAACCCATCCCATACTTTACGAATCTTTTATATGAATTTCAGCGATATTATAACTGTAAAATAAGATATTGTGATAAACCAATATGCAGGTAAATTAAGAATATGTCGTCTCCTTCCCCCCAGAATAAAAAACTAGAAAATAGCTCTAAACTAGAAAAGAAGCAACAAATACCAACAGAGTATAATGAGGAACAGACGTTAAGAACAATCCGAAAGCAGGCGCAAATAAATGGAGAAACAAGAACTAAAACAATCAATGATTTTCCATATACAGCAGCTATAGCTCAAGTGCTAAAGGAATTAAAATTTCCAGCAGACAAGGAAAAAATAATTAACTTTCTATTGCAACAGCAGTCAAAAGATCCACAAAGCAGAGAGATCTTATCTATACTACAACAAATAGATGAGAAAAGAGAATTCAACAATATTGCAGATATCACAAAGGCTGCAGGGCTAGTAGAGTAGTGATATAATAGTCTGTATCAATCTTCTTCCTCTGCTAAAGACTCAATTTCCTCTTCATCATTGACCACTATTTCTTCATCATCAACCAGATCATCTTCTTCTATGTCATCCTCTTCTTCTTCATACTTCTTTTCCGAATCAGAATCAGATTCCGACTTTGACAATATTTTTACTTACCACTTAATACTTCGTGTTTTGTCCTGCTGCCATTTACTCTTAATTAGAGGTAATATTCGAGTGTACCTTTAATTTTATACAAAGTGTAATATGACTATCAAATTTGTGTGCAACGCGGTTATTGAAACAAAATGAAACGACGTGCTCAGATAGGCCATGAAAATTTGTACAATTTTAAAATATCATAAGTTAGAGTGCAGATTCTCCACGTGTTTTAGATTTTATATCTATCACTTCATTAACTTCGTATACAAAAATTTTTCCTTCATTGTCTATCATGTTGCTAAGGATCCTTTCAATTACTCTATCTACAATTGAATCTGCCACTACAGTCATAATTGTAACATTTGTGTTATATTCTTCCATCATTGTACCAGTTCCTCTATCAAATTCTACTGCAAGTGTTGGAGCTTTGCCTCTACCTTTTGTCTCATAATGTGTAAAATGTAGTCCTAGTGATTGTAATGCACCGACAGCTTGTGACATACCACGATGTGGAATTATTACTTCTATTCTTTTCATAATATAATTATTATGATATAATGGATATAAATACATTTATCGTTATAAAAATGGTTGCAATATTATATTTTTTATGTGTTTTATGGCAGTTTATCTAATATTTAGACTTGAACTGACATTCATAGATATAAGTTTCTCATATGTTATTGGGATCTTCTTTAGCTGCTATATCTGTGACAAAGGATTTGTGTTCTTACTTCTTACCAAAACCAAATCGGGGCATGTATCGATAATCAATTACATCTTCAGGAGCCTTTAGAAGGTTTACATTAAGATTGATTGAACCTTCCTTTGTCATACTGCCCCATCTCCTTTTAGGTTCTTTACGACAATCCTTCGCGCCTTGACCCCGAGTATTTCTGAATATTCATCCAGCCAGTACCGCGTAGTATGATGGCACATTTCATGTTCTGAAGACTGTCTTCAAGATATGGGATAGGTTCAAGCTCCGTTTGTGGATCAGTAATGAGATACACCTTACGTTTGCCTGTCCCAACTGCTACATGGATATTGACCAATTTTCTATGGGTAGACTGATTTCTGAGTTTATTTAAGGCTGAAAACCAGTTGGAATGCTCCTTGAATATCTTTATT
>JBKPMK010000040.1:0-1381 GCA_046732115.1 Thermoproteota archaeon | reverse complement strand
GCATTAACATTAAATCATAGGAAAATACTGGTCTCAGATACAGTGGGTTTTATAAATAAGCTTCCAGCATACATGATTGATGCTTTCAAATCGACCTTGCATGAGCTAGCTCATTCTGCCCTTATTTTACTTGTACTTGATATAAGTGAACCAATAGATGATGTAGCGAGGAAGTTATACAGTTCTATTAATCTAATGAATGAACTCGAAGTTCCGATGACGAAAGTCATATACTTGTTAAACAAGGCAGATCTGATTAGCAGCGATAATGCTATTGACAAATCTATGTGTCTTGGCATTTTGGATTCTAAAAAATATGTTTTGTCAGTGTCAGCAAAGACAGGCTTAAACATTGCTCAGTTAAAGAATTTGGTACTATTGCTAGTTTTTCATGATAATTGGAATGGAAAGAAAACAGTAGAAGAACAAATGAATTTAGTGGATAGTAATGAAAGTATCAGTTCTTAGAATAGGACATAGGTTATTGCGAGATGATCGTATAACTACACATGCAGCTTTAGTAGCCAGAGCATTTGGTAGTGACAGAATCTACATGACAGAAGTAGATAATTCTATAAGAGAGACATTAGAAGGAGTTGTTCAAAGGTGGGGTGGAGCATCTGATTTTGCAATTGATATAATCGAAAATTGGAGAGAGATGATTAAGAAATGGAAGAAAGAAGGTGGAAAGGCAGTCCTTTTAACTATGTATGGTATCGATGTAGAAGATACGATAGATCGGCTAAGAAAAGAAGACAAGATACTTGTAATTATTGGTGCAGAAAAAGTTCCAAGAGATTTGTATAATCTAGTCGATTATAATGTTGCAATTGGAAATCAACCGCATTCAGAAATTGCCGCACTAGCAATATTCCTAGATAGAGCTTTTGGTGGCAAACAATTGAAAAAGGAATTCCACGGAGCAAGGCTCAAAATTATTCCCATGGCAAAAGGCAAGATGGTTAAGGAAATAGATAACAAAGATACATGATTTGCCATAATGGCATATACGTTTGTTGAACTCATATGCTATGAAACTTAACCAAAGTCTAGGTACTTCTGTTGGCTTAATCTGAACCTTATTTATACAAGATTATTTATAACATGTGGTAATTTTTGCCGCTGCTTTTATGTATATATACCAACATGCTCTCTTTCCATAAGAGATATAAGGTTTTGTACTCCGGAATATACCATATTGAAGAAATCTAATATTCATGCTAGCTCTAAACAGAGCAACATTTCATCTCAAAAATCTACCCATAAATGGGGTAGAGAGGAGGAAACTGAAATTTTCGCTCAAAAAGTTAAACTTTTCAGGCAGGGCAAATTATCAGAAGATGATTTCCGTAGATTTAGACTTCAACATGGTGCATATGGT
>JBKPMK010000039.1:0-24268 GCA_046732115.1 Thermoproteota archaeon | reverse complement strand
GTAATTCAATCCACGGATTTTGAAAAATGAGTTCCCGTTGTATTACTTTCCAATCTGACTTCATTCTATAAATCTATCTATATCAGTATGTTATTATTTAGTCATTATTATTAGCATTGTTATACCTACTCATGCAGACCTGTCAAAGTTATTTTCCAAATACGTATAAATGTCATAGATCAAATCGAAAATCTTGTTAATGATAATTCTCTTCGCCATTATAGGATTACTAGTATTTAAGGTAATCTACATTAAAAAATAAATTATCAAACCATGTAAATATAACTACAGATCTAAATTATATGGGCAAGATCACGATTTTGCAGTCAATAGATATGACGGAGCATCCCTATGTAGAAGGAACTAGTACAGAACATAGACTGATAGTACGAATTAACGGTACTTTGCCTGATGTTTCTATCTTGGGAAGTGAAAGTAAATCAGAAAGGGCAGAAGAAGTAAGGAGACAAGGCATACGTACGAATACTTCATGCTCACTATATGGCCATGCTAATCACAATGGCCAAGTTTTTCATGTGCTTGTTGATATAGGTGAAGGGGTAACAGGCAGCATAGAGAAAGGATCCCTCGAGCTTGGATTTAGTTCTAGTGCAACTGTTCCTGATGCCTTGTTAATAACTCATTCACATGATGATCATGTTAAGGAACTGCCCCTACTTTTACAAAAGCTAACCGATAATAATGATTTAACAAGGGATTTGAAAATTTTCTGTACTCTACAATGTTGGAATCAACTTGTTGAAAAGTTCCCACAACTCTCCAACAGATCTAATAAAGGTAATATCATATCTTTTGTCGGAGTGGAACCAAATAGAGCATTTGAGGTGGGTCCATTCTCTGTAATACCAGTGTTGGCATATCATGGAGATAATTCCCCAGTTGGATCTGTGGTTTATATACTAAAGTATCTAGATAAAAAAGTAATCATTGGATGAGATTTTCTTTCGCTTCCGAATGTGGATGAGAACTGGCTATGGAACCCGGATCTCTTAATTTTAGGTACCCAAAATTACAATACACATCCGGAGACTGGGATGATATCGGTTAGTGATGCATATGATATAGTCAGAAGATGGAATGCAAAAGAATCCTACGTAGTGCACTATTCAGGCTTGCATGACTTTGAAGAAGCATCAAACCAGTGGTTTAGAGGTCCTGTCAAGGCTATGAAAAAAGAGGAGCTTCAGAAAATGATAGATGAGCACTTGCGAGTAACTGGTGATAATGGCAAATTTAGAATAATAGTATGCGAGGAAGGTATGACTTGGATTGGAGAAGGCAAACCAAAACTGCCAACTATCTATGACGGCACTTCTATAGGTAAGATACTTGAAATTGAGAGTCTTCAGAAATACATCATTAAAATGGAAAGTATAGAAACAGATTACAAACTTAAGCTTATGATAGAAGATAGTATTAACAGGTTCAATTTTGAATTCGATAATCCTACTAAAGACGTACACAATGATGATGCCTTGCTTGGCCGAGGAGTTAAGGGAATGTTGGCTAAAGGACCAGAGTTAAGAATGGAAATTATCCCTTCACAGTCGCAAGAAGCAGCCTATGCTATCAGAATAATAGTATACAAAGGAAAGAAAAACCTATTCAAAGATGATGTACTGCTACATAACGTAGATGCGCATAGGCTTAGGAGATATATTACAGAAAATTTTGATCCCAACAACAAGCAGACAATTATGCGTTAACAAGATGCTGTATACATTGCTTCAGAGAATTAAACACATTACACACGACATGTGCCTTTAAACAGGCTTGTATATGCAATATTTGAAAAGTTTTTGATTTTGTAAAAATGGGAAATTACATGGTGAATATACCAATGATTTCAAAAACCCACATTAAGAAATTTCAAACATAATGCACTGCATCTAGAGGAAATCATAGAGTGCGTGACAAACTAATAATATTCGTTAGATAATTCTAACTATCATTTGTGCATTCGATACGTATGTCTTATGAACAGTATATAGATTATAGTACTATAACAAGTGGATAACGAGCTATATGTGGATTTAAATAATTAAGTCTATATTTGCGTGGTTAAACTACTCTATTATATGAAGAAAGAATTTATTGTCTCTAAAGTTGAGGCCCCGCAAGATGGCGGTCCATATGTCTGCGTTGTATTGACAGATATTAAAGGAAATTATACTCACACTAGAAGAGAACAAAGGTTCCCAGAAAATCCGTTTGGTATAGCCACAATACCTATTACTTCTCTCGATGATTTAAATAACCTACCAAAAAAGATATCTGATGCGATAAATGCTACGTATGGCAGCTCTGATAATAATGCACCATATGGCTCCACTACAGTTAATATGACTCAAAAAGAATTCCAAGAACTTAGTATTGAAGTAGGAGATAAAGTTACTCTAGAAATCAAAGTGATATTATGAATGGGCTCCACGATCGATAAACTTATGATAATATAGAAGCAATTTTTTAAGCAAGAGCAAAATTGGTGTGTCCTGCTAAACGCTTATCAGAGCGTATGTTGAATTCTAGATGATTCAATCTATGGAATACACAGAAACATCTTCTGAACGACCTGACGACATAGAGAGAAGGAGGTTACTTGAATTGATATATAAAAAAGGAGTATATGCCTTAACTAGGTCCGAGTTAGAACGAGTGCATACATTGCTAGAACTAAAGTCTTACAGAGAGAATAGAAAGGCAAACAGATCAAAAAAGAAACTGCTCAAGAAAATAAATATTGCAATTTATGAATGTTCTCAGGAAGGCCAGCATGAATAGCTTTGTATATGAACAAATATTTGATTTTATGATATAGCTTAATGCATCACATAAGTCATCTGATACAATAAAATCTCAAATGAAACATACGATTGTATGTTATTTTTTGTCGGGAAACCTATGTAATTCGGCTGCTAGACACCGTAAACATTTCTTTGGCTCATTATCACTTAGATAACATATGTAAAAGCACTTAGAACACTGTAGCCTGTTAAGACTACCAGTCAGTTCTAGTGAACCCTGAGATTGTGTAACAACTGACTGCGAAGTTAACTGCTGTAACACACGACTTATAATAACTGACATCTTATCTACGTCTGAATTTCTATATCTCAAATATAGCTTTATCATTTCTTCAGGAAGACTTTGTATTTCAAACTTCGTCTTACCGTGACTATAATTCCTGAACAAATGATCACGTAAATACCATTCAAGTTCCCTGAGGTCCGTTGCACTCATACAGTGAAACTTGATCTATACAGAATAAAAGGGCATGTATAAACTCATGTACTCATGTACTGAGTATAGGTTATACAGTAAGTATACTCATGTACTGCGTTAAAGTAAATCGTATTTAACCATTCTTCAAATCTCTTTTAAGCTTACCTGATTCTTTTATACTATCGATTTGGATGTCGTCACTTCGTGTTATCAACTTTGAAAGAGACGGTCTAGCGTCTTTTCCCAGAATTAGTGCTTTTTTACCCCTTCTTAAGAATGAGAGAGTCAGACCATTGTCTGCGAGTTTTTTCGCAAATTCCCTCGCGGTATTTAGCTTATCAAATAGTCCTGTTTCATCCTCAGGTGTCCTGAAGAGCATCGGCTCCAAAAGGTTGACATCAATGTTATCCTTTTCAAGCTCTACCTCTGCGGCCAGCTTTTCATTAATGACGATCTTGATTTGGCCGCCCGTGACAGTTTTCATGGATCTAGTAACTATATCTGCCACAGGATCTTCCTGGTCAATATGAAGATGATCCTTTCCTAACATATCCTTAGCTTATGTTGTCTGATTTATATGAATTTTTGGTGCCATTCGAGAGTAGCATTTTTTAAGAGGAATAATATCACTCCTTTAAGAGCACAAAGGCATAAACAGCTATGAACTTAAGTTGCAATATTGTTACCTTTCTCTTCAAAAAGCATTTAAATTTACAATATCCTCAGCCCTGACGTTCACAAAAGCATTAGACTGCTTTTTGGCCTATTCAGATATGAGATTAATTGCCAAGAATTATTCTCTAAATGATAAAAAAATGGCAAGCTAGAAATTAATTAATTAACCCGCACAGCCTTTGAGGTTAATGAATATTATACAAGAGAGGAATTATAATTGTGCTCATAGAATCATCATTTTATTAGTAACTGTTTTAGGATTGTCGTTATCATCCACAGATATTATAATGAATTTTCATCAAGTTGCATTGGCAAAAGATGCTACTAACACTAGTAGCGATGCTGCTACAGGCAAGCCTACTAGCCAAAATGCTGAATCTCTTGTTAGGTCTATTATGGACCCTTCCTCCTTAATGTCCTCTGTTATTAATGAAACAGGTGGTAATGGTAACCAATCAAGTCATGCATCTGTTAAAAATTCGACAGGTAACGACAATGGAGACAATAGAACTGGGAATTCAACAACCTCGACACAACCTTCCTCAGAACATGTATCCTCAGTCGATAAACTACAACACAATACCACAGAGAATACAGTTACACGAAATGTTGACACATTAATGTTAGCTCATCAGATAATCCCACCAAGAGACTTTTTACAGCTATACGGTACTGATCCCTATACCATACTAAGTGGACATATATCTGCAAAAATTCCGTGTGATGCAAATTCTTCATCTTCATTGCAAATGCTTGTGGGACATTTACCGCAGCTCAAGCCTCTTCAACTCGATCCAATCAAAGAATTGTCTAAACCTGGATACTTGTGTATGTACGAGGGAAATGTTGGCTCATCAGTAAGCTCAAGTGCAACTAGCAATGATACAGCGAAGAATAATCTTAACACAGATTTGATACTTCTCAATCCAACCGACTATAGAATAATACTGCCCAACACAAGTACAGTGGTAATAAGTGTCGTGCAAGGGCAGCCATGATCCCAATTAATGACTGTAAGACTGACCATAATTTGGAAATTGATGAGTACATGACAATAAGTAACATTCAAGGTCAGATATTCTATAATATAGATTCTTACCCATCTACATGTGACTGTAGATGCCATCATTAATCAAAAAGGATCTGTTAAATAAATTCTCAACGAACACTATGCACAAGGTACGAGATAATATGCATCAAGAGGAAACAATATACTTGCCTTGTTATCGTTTTCGATATTCACACATAAGAATACACATGCTTTTGTTACCGCTAATCTCAATCTTATTGGAAGTCATGACGCGTTATGCTGGCAATGACGACATTATATTTTCGCTGCACGTTGTTGGTCTTCACATTCATAGTACTCTATTTACAAATATTGAATAGGATGTAGCAGGAAACAGATTTTTTTCTTTATCTTCCAGATATAAAACTACTGTATATACTCCCTCCTTCTTTAAGATTGGAGAAATATCGAATTTAATATCAACTGATTTACTATCTACAAACCACTTATCTGCAGGTAATGGAGAATAATATGATAAAGATATTCCCATAGCAGAGTAAATCTTACTCCGAAGGTACTCAAACCACTCATTGAAATCCATGGGGCTGAAAACAAAACCAACAAGCTTTCCAAATTCATATGATTTATCGTCCTTGTGCTTTTCATATTGTATATAACTTGGTGTTTCGTCATAGTAAATATCTAGACCATAAAGGCTAATGTCACTGATGACTTGTGATAGCAACTGTCCGGATATCTGAACACGTCTTTCGTCCTTGTCGTCAATAAGTGGCTCGTTGAAATGAATATAATTATTCTCAAAATTCTGTACCATTGCAAAATAATCTTCATCATAAGCAATACCTATGCTTGCATGGGTGTGATACTTATAGAGAATATCCTGTCTGTGAACATCCTTACAGCATAAGGAGTCGTTATACATCATTGTCCTTTCTGCGGCATCTATTGCTCTGTATGGATTTATCGTACCGCCATAATTTGATTCGGTTGCAACATTTTGTGATACACCTCCACTACCGTTATATACAGAATATAGCATGTAAGGCTTCATACCATCCGTAGTCCAGTGGCCAATATGTTTGGCTTTCAGAATATTTTCTGCCTGAATTTGAGCAGCCGGATTGCGACTGAGTTGGACAGGAGATAAATTGAACCTTGACCTGTCTTCATTTATTTTGTTTAAAGCATACTGTACTAGATCTGCTATGTACATTGGTTCTTGATTTTCTAATCCTTTGGCTCTTGGTTTTGATATATAGAAACTGTTAGGTATGTTGATATTAGTATTGTTATTATAATTTCTTGAAAGTCCACCCCATGCGAACACAACAGCTGTAGCAATTAATAAAACAGAACATGTTATAATAACAAAGGTCTTCTTGCCTATTCTTTTATTCTGTCTCCCAGTGGTGTGTGTAATATCATAGTAAGCATTCTGACTACCACATCGTGGGCAGAACTGTATAAATGCTCGAAATCGATTATGACAGTTCCTACAGTCTATCCATCCTTCCATGATTTTTATTTTTGAATCTTCATTATATACATATATGAACAGATCTTAAAAATAAGAGCTGTGACATAAAACTTGTATGTTCATAGCACTCTTTTCCCAGTTTTGACCCTCTCTTAGCTGAAAAGCTGTATCAGTTCATTTTAGGTTAAGTAACAAATAGGAATTGAATGAAAGTATTATCAGTACAAAAATAATAGAAAGCACTGTGGTAATATTTCTGTTCACAAATTCACCCATCACCGTTTTGTCCCTGGATATAATTACAAGAGGAATCATAGGAAGCGGAATCATGAGACTAAGTATAACTTGACTGTATACCAAAATGTTAAGTGGATCAAGGCCTAAAAGTAATGCTATCGTAGTAGGGATAACATTGACAAAACGAGTTATGAATCTCCTAAGCCACACATTTACTTTCTTTCCTAATAATCCCTCCATTATGGCCTGGCCTGCAAGTGTTCCAACAACGGATGACGCAATACCTGACGATAAAAGGGTATACAAGTTCTGAAAGACCTGCAAATAATCCTATATGGAGATATGTTGGCTAGATCTATACCAACTCATTAGCGTTAGCAAGTTTGGATTATAGTTGTATCAAATCATAAAAAGGTGTTGGAAGCAATCCAACATCAGCCTGGATTAAGATATTGAAGTCTGTGTTCGTTTAGGAGACTCGGATATTTCGTCAGAAAAGGGCAAGTCAGGGAATTTACTTTTTGTATTCTCCTCTATCAGAGTGCTTGCTTCTTCTATTATTTTCATTGCTTCGTCATCTATTCCTGTTATACCGCTATTGGCTATTTCTGTAGAAGGTATTTGGCTAGATCCTGCCATGATGTTCCCAAGCAAGTCTGAAATTTGTCCAAATGACTGATCTGCTTCTGGCATCATGGAAGATAGTCCCCCCTGTATTCCCTTTATGACAGACATAGCTGGACTCAAGGTGACTACTACATCTCCTAGCTCAGTTACAGTATTCAATCTTAACTGAATCTGCTCAAATGCGAGTTTGGCTGAATTGACCATTTTGCTCATTTTACGAACTTGAGATAACTCGTTAGACAATATTTTCGCATAATAACTATCATGGTTTTGCAGGGATTGTACCACACGACTGAAAATTAATCTATCTTTTTCTTCTAACTTGTTAGATATTTTTTCCAATTTAGAAACTTGCATTTGTAATTTATTCTGCGCTTCTTCTATGCGTGGTTTTAAAGGATCTTGGGGCTTCAACCTGTCAAACAGCTTGTTTGTCATACTTTCGCTTTGTGGTTCATTCCATTTTGTAGATAATGGCATGGTGATAATGATATGTTATACGCGTAGGGTTATTTGGACATGTATCAAAAAAAATTGTGCAACAGCTAAGATTTCATGTATTAAGATATGCCAAAAAATAGTCAAAATTGAACAAAATATAGAAGACTAGATCTTAACATTTTGTATGAGTAGTGTCGATGTGCCATGTGGTTGCATGGTAAATTAAGCAAAATGATTTAATCCTTGCACGTTCATGTTGAATTGAGCGATGTTGGGCTACGATGCTGCTCCAACACTGTTTGTAGAATTTAATGTGCTGTGCAAATAAAGTTAAGAGCATAAAAAATGATCCTGTAGCGTTGATTCGAGAAATATTGTGAGATATTTGCCATTATATAAATGCGATTTTATTATTGAAACTAGCAAGAATAACGACAACTACATAGTTGTTAGCACCAGCAGATATTCACATCATACATTACAGTTTTCGACCGATTTGTGTGGCAGATATAACAATACACTGTTGTCTGCAATTGTCTCATTGGTCTTTAAAAACTTTGGACTATATACGCTGTAACTTCCAAACTGGTCATAATATACTCCTAGATTGTAGTAGGCACCAGAATAATTGTGACGATAATAGGCACCAAATAATCCGAAATGTTGATAAACACTAGATGTAGGAGTCGTACTTCCCAATATAATTACAGATCCAATAGATAGAATGGATATGGTTAAAGCAATTCTAGCATGATAACTCTGCCTATGCAAGGAGTACAATCTTTCATTATTACTACCTGCTTTTCTATTGGTCGTAAGGAGAGGCTGCTGTTGAGGTTTGACCTGTTGTTTATGTATTGAAAGTGATTGTCCTATCTCTGCTTCCGAAGCAGGCAAAGGATCTATAATTTTGAGTATTTCTTTTCTTTTTTGTTTGTTATATATTATACAATTCCTCTTCTCGTCATCCGGATACAAGATAAATCCTGACTTCAATAAATTGCCCACAGCCCATAAAACAAAATCTTCAGAATCATTTGGAAATCCCTGAACCAAATATAGTATTGAGACTGGCTTTTGCATTTTCACAAGCATTCGCAAAATGGCAATCTCAAAGTTATTCACAACAGACTATATATAATCAGTGATATTTAATTATTTATTCACGAGCTTTTTCTTCAACATATTTCCTTTTTGATTTGTATGATGACAAGTTAGTCAAGCGAAAGGGACAAATATGACTGTTATTAATTATCTTATATATTTGGAAATTAGTAATGAACTGGAATGCGGCGGCATTTTATCCACTATATTTTCGTCACGAGCAGTTGCTCAAATCTTAGATTTTTTCCTCGATCATAAAGAATTCGACTATTCACCTGCTGAAGTGGCACAAAAGTCAGGGTTGTCTTTTAGAACTGTTTTTAGAGAGATTCCGAATTTAGAGAACAACCAACTTATATATCATAGTAGAAAAATAGGCAAGACAAACATGTACAAGTTGAATACAGATTTGCATGCAATATTATTATTAGAAAAATTTGTATTAGAGATGTCACAGCTAACACGAAGCACTCAAAATGAGACAAAAACTATTTCGACTACAACTAGATCATCTACCATAGTAGAGGAAAAGAATGGCGGTTAGTGCTTCTCCCATATTCAATACTTCAGTGGATTCAGAGCACAAAAGGCTTCCGTTTCAAAGTTTCTCAAAATGCTGGTTCAAATTAAAAGTAGTATAAACATAGTAAAGAAACTAACTAGATCGATCACATTTTTCATCTTTCATGAATTTCATTCGCTATCTCTTTTTGCTCCTGCTATATTTGCGTCATTTTAGCAACTTATGATAAACTTACCAAACCTGTTATCAATTACATCTAGAAAGACTTGCTTTAATCGCGGTTAAAAAGAGCGATTATAGTGGTTTAGTTTATGTACTGTATCCAATCGTGTTTAATAAGCTTGGTAAAGGAAACGATTTGTGATGCTCATTGATATGTTCATTTATGGTGAAGAACCGCTTGAACTCATCAATTTATGCTACCATGATCTCCAATCATGTTGATAGAAATAATGGGCCAAGATGTTTCATATTATAGACTTAAAGGCTTTAAAGTCAGAATAGTGAAGTATACCATTATATCTTCTAAAGCAGATGTAAAAGATGTACGACAATAACGACAACACCCAAAATAACAGTCCATCAGAAACAGTAAACAAATTTCTTGGCACATTATCTAAATTTATACATGAAGTAGAATCTGAATTGGATATAATGTTGCCTGGATCTGCATCCTTACAATTCTTGTCATACTACAGGATGATAGATCGTATAATATCACAGAAACTTAGCAAGAATATCATCATCAAGTTATTATGCCCACTTGATGAAGACAGTAGAAATCTGACAAAGCAGTTGGCTCATTTTGTTGGGTATAGATCAGTAAAGATCTCGTTGCCCAAAACCTCAGCAAAGTCCTCACTCTTTATTAGAGACAAGAAGGATATTTTTTCTTTTTCAATATGTGTGAAAAGGGAGGAAGAAAAAAGAGAGAATAAGGGTAGTAACAATACTATTTTTTCCGTTAACGATTGGCAATATTCACAAAATGCCTCTTTAGTTAAAAATATACTTTTTTGTTTTGATATGATATGGGAACAAAAAGAAAATTATGATAAAATCATAAAAGAAAAAACTCATTCTGAATTATTGGTTGACATAATCTCACACGACATAGGAAATTATCATCAGATATTGCAAAATAGCTTAGAGATTATAAGTTCGCTTTTTGAAAAGAATGGTAACAATACAACTGGCTTATCACAAAACGGTGAGCGAATTTCTTCATTTCTCGTGATTGCAAAGAATGCTCTTAACAGAAGTCAATCCCTCGTGGACAATATTCGTAGACTAGAACGATTGTATACACAAAAAGATTTAAAACTAGTATTAAAGAACCTACCAGACGTAATTAATAATGCATTTTGTACAGTAGAGCAAACGTTATACGATAATAACCCGAAAGGCAAAAAAATTAGATTTACTGTAAGCGTGATAGATGGTCATCATCCTACCACCATAAATGTAATTGCAGAAGATCTGCTTGAGGAAATTTTCATTAATTTGTTTTCAAATAGCGTAAAATATACATATTCTTCAGAGGTTCGAATTGATATCCTAATAAGACATTATTTTATTGGTGAAGCTAAATACTGGATGATAACTGTATCCGATCATGGTAAAGGTATACCAGACTTGATGAAAAAAGACTTGTTTGAACGCTTTTATTCTAAAGCAAAAGGAACTGGTTTAGGTTTATCCATAGTAAAAACGCTAGTCGAGAGGTATAAAGGCAAAGTCTGGGTAGGAGACAGAGTATATGAAGATTACACAAAGGGAACTGCATTTGGAATGATTTTTCCAGCGGCCTAACCCAACAATATTCTAGACCTTCGTTTCATCTACACCTTTGTGTGGCAGCAAATCATAATTTTATTGAATGTATTATAAATCGATAATAACTAGTCATACAAAGTATTACTAAGTCTATTCATGCACAAGACCCGGTTTACAAAATCCTATTAACTTGGTTATTAAAAACCGATAACCACTATGGTTAGATTTACGTCAATACTTGGAATCCAAGACAACTAATAGTGGATTTCCTAGTACCTGAGTGCGTTCCATATGATCTAACTGGAAAGCAAACGTTCAACAATATCGCAACTGAACTACGAACTAGGTTTAAACATGACCGTCGGGGTCAGACAGGTTGATATGACAAAGCAGATAATGTCAACAACGTTCTAACATTTGACAAGCAATGATGTACAGTATCTTTGACGGTTTTTGCCATTTTGATATATTCTTCATTATTATTATCAAAACGCCTTACAAGGGCCTCTTGTCTCTTTGTTTGCTCCTGTAATTGCAAAAGCCTTGCAGCTGCTGATTTATTTAAAAGTCTAGCCACATAGGTATGATGTATATAGCTTCACATACTAATAATGTTTTTTATGAGACAATATCAATAACCTAAATCAATAATCTTCCATCCATACAGGATTATGATGTTGCTTTAGTTGTCCTATTTGCTCTAATGTCATAATCTCAATATCTTTAGAATCATATGCACATATGCCAATAGCAGGAAAGTTAAACCTTTGTTCCAAACATGATTCATATTCAAGTAATTCTTTAGTAAATCCGTTCTTGAAAAATGCAGTCATATCTCCAAATACCCGTATTCCTCTTTTACCTTTGCCAAGGCAGTTTTCCACTAAAGTACACCACACTGCTTTTGTCCGCTGAATATTTGGTATCCCATCAGGAAAATATAAATCTTCAGTGGTTTTAATGATAATATCACCTCTTGATTCAAGTTCTGCGACATCTACATCCCATTCATTCATCATTCTGTAGCGAATTTCATCTTTGGTAAGATCAGTTGTTGTAAGAACAATCACCTCGTTTCTTTGAAAACCGTCTTTTAGAAAGGCAAAGGCTTCATTAAATTTTTCATCTTTATTAGGATAAACTGCAATTATATGATTTCCTTGTTCGATTGTCTGTAACCTCTGCGCCATCTGTGTTGCTAAAGACGCATTCATGATATAAGAATTATGGAAGATAAATTTTATGTTGAAATCCCCTTTTCCCATCGACGTTACAGTATAGATCAGAAAATATAAACGATAACTGGAGCCAAGATATGAGAATAGATCCTGCTAACTTCAATGCAGAACACAAGACCAAAATGTTGCTGGAATATGATCGTGGGAAAATACCTATCAATCCAGACAGGTTTGATAAACCGATGGTCGTTATTATTATTATGTGTGTCTTTCTCTGATCATTTTCAGCTCTTCTTTTATCATTTTATGGATCTCATTAGTTAGTTCATGTTGCGATTTGATTAACTCCTCAATATTTCGGCTTTGCCTTTTATCAACTATTAATATTAGCAATCCAATCCCAAGTGATATGAAAATACTCATTTCTGTATTCTCTATCTTTGCAGGTACTACGTCTGTGAAATAAAAGAATGCAAGCGAAGATCCCAATACTATTAATCCTAAAAAAACTAACTGCATCTCATTCATATTTTGTTCTTCATATTGCAGCTGCATATTTACGTTTTTTGAAGCTCTCTTGCTTTCATGAATCAACACCTGACGAGAGTATGTATATGATAGTTTGAATAATTATGCCTGTTCTTTACTTTGTCTGGTATTTTTAGCGTTCTAATAATTTCTTATTAATGCTATCTATATATGACTCTTACATTGTAGTGCGTATCAGATAGAATGAATGATATAATGTCCAATAACAAGACTGGCTACGATGAAGCAGTAGCAATTTTTGTATCAGACTATATTGATTTTGTTAAACACCATATTTATAATAATGACCAATATTGTTCCTCTTCATACTGCTGAGCAAACACATCATCCATACCTATGAATAATTCGATAGTTACTAAATTTTTAAGCTCAATTCAGTTAACCTTTTTTATCTCAGCGATCATTATGCTTGTTTCAATTTTTCCTTCACTAGTAATCAAATTGAATTAGGAGCGAATAGTAGGTAAATTAGCCATTTCATATGGCCACCACACATATCACAGCTGAAGCCCGTTATCAACGAAAGTATACAAAGATTCTAGTGACTTAGAAAACTAACTAGTCAGCTATAAGCCGAATGCATATGAATCTTGCTTGAGCATCGATAGCTTAATGAGCATGCTGTTATACGAGCATTCCCTACTACCTAATAACTTTTTTCTGTCGTGTTGACAAATAAGCCTTTACTCTAAATCGGCGGTCGAACGATCAATGTTGCCTTATGAATTAAACGTGACATCCAAAACCAAGTATAACATACAATGAAAAATGGATCAGGAACGTTTTCTCTCCCACGGAAATACGACCCATTTCTTGTGGTTTAACACCTTTGCAACAAATGATGCATTACTATTTTTGTATCTAGTCATAAGAAATGCAAAATCACAATCAAATTCTTTTACCATGTCAGAGACTCTGTTAAAGGTGTAACCAGTATCATAAATATCATCAACTACAAGGTATCTTCTGCCTTTGAGTAAGGGGAGCATCTCTTCTACATACAATTTTTTATTTCTTATGGGTATAAATTGTATATAGTTGAGATTTAGTTCCCTTGCAATTAATCTCGCTGGAATAATGCCACCATTTGTAATTGCTAAGACCTGATCATATTTCTTATCTGATCTCTGTATTGCATGCGCAACCTTCTCTACTAATATTTCTACTTGCTGCCAGGTACAGTATTGTTTTGATGAGCTATCTTCGCTTATCTGTGCATTATTCAATTTTGTGCTGCTCCGATAGTCATATTTTGTTAAATTTGACTTTAACTATTTTAAAATGTCCCAGGATAGTGACATTGTCTTCTTATGAAATTGATAGAAGCAGCTATAAACTTTCAAATAATTAGAAATTACTTTTAATTGTGTGTGCTCCCTTACAATATTTGTTAATATCCTGAATATTTTCGGTAACATACCTAATTTCATATCCTTGCAAAAAAATTCTTCCTCAACTGATCTGTTTCAGTGCCTATGGATAGCCTAACACAATCTGTAAATGCGTCCTTGTCGCTTCCATCAGCATTTTGGCATAATATCTGAGTGAAACGTTCAGCTTTGCCATTTCTGCAACTAGATATGTATTTAGCATTCTATGCTACTCCAATTGGCGGCCTCTTATGCGTACTGTGCTCTAACATAATATGAAAATTTAATATATACAAACTGTCAAATACTTTGTCACAAAGACTGCATTTCCAATTGTTTTTGCCACCTGAAAGCAACGTGGTGCCCAAAGCTTCTGCTAGTTGTCCTTGTTGTTCTTGTTCTTCTTCCTCGCCCATTGCACACATTATATCAGCAAGATAGCGTACATAATAAAGTTAAGTTTTCAACAAGTATATTCGTTGATACATATTTTCAGGCCTATACCAATAACAAGTACTTGTATTAGCGAAATTATTTTGTGACGTTTTTCATCTTTGGCCTGGATGTCATGATCTGGAAGAACTGAAAAAGTTGTATTTATGGTCCTCACAGCAAAAATGCTCTATTTTTAATACACCTCTATTGGAGTCTCCTTCTACATGAGCCCATCCTTCTCCTTCTGAAAATTCCTTACCGCAATAAGCGCAAACTTGGTTTTCCAATATAGCAACATTACTATCATTATTGAATATTTAGGATTTTCTTTCACAATATCATCTGATGATAAGAGCGAGGCCAAGATTTAAAACAGCTTATGAGTCTTAATACATGACATGGCAGATCTATATTATAAGATTGTTGACAAATATATTATCAATAATTCAAAGTGTCATAAATTATTATCCAGTGATGGTATAACAAGTCAGGACTTAGTTATAGAAAAAGTCGGCGGAGTTTTAGAAGGCATAAGACTGAACACAAGATCTGAAATACGCTTTTTGCCAAATATTGCTGCGGCCTCAGGAATTGCAAAGAATTTAGACGAATATCAATACATTATTTGCTCAGAAGTACGTGAAATGCCCGACACTAATTCGTATAAATGTGAGTTGCAAAAATACAGAATAGCGATAATTACATCATTTCGAAAGTTAATTTCTGTATTGCTTTTAAAATCTGATAAAGAATTACAGCAATGGAATTACTTTGCACGAATACTGTTAACACAGATCTCCGAAATAGTCGTAAAGGTAAGACTAAAGCAGAACGGATATCACAATATAAATAAAGATTTAAAGTCCATGTTCGATTATTTTGGTCTCTCTGAGTCAGATGTTGACAGCTTGCTCCAAAGTATATATGGACAATAGAATTTTTAGCTGACCTGCGTGCAAAAACAAAAAAGTCAATAATGCTAGTTATATTTTGATAAGATCGGACATAGATA
This sequence comes from Thermoproteota archaeon, assembly GCA_046732115.1. Taxonomy (GTDB): domain Archaea; phylum Thermoproteota; class Nitrososphaeria; order Nitrososphaerales; family Nitrososphaeraceae; genus JAFAQB01. Next base: position 8,591 of record JBKPMK010000039.1, on the reverse strand, counting down.
TCTATAAGACGTCTTATTTAAGGGACATCGAACGAGCAGATGAAAAAAAATAAGAAAAATGCAAAAAACAAGTTTAGAGGAAAGATTGTATTAATAACTGGCGCATCGTCTGGAATCGGAAAACAGGCAGCTTTAGATTTTGCAGACAATGGTGCAGAAACTATTGTGCTTGTTAGCCGCTCTAAAACAAAATTAAATGAACTCAAAGAAATATTACGTCAAAATTCCACATCAGAATCGGTGGCATATTCTTGTGATATATCAAGTAAAGCCGAAGTCATAACGATGGGAAAAGAATTACTTGGCATGTTAGGACACATAGATATTTTGGTAAATAACGCAGGTATTGGAATGTATGATAAAGTGCAAGATCAAAGTATTGAAGAAATGGAGTCAATTACATTCACTAATTATTTGGGCATGGTCTATTGTACAAAGGTTTTTCTAGAATCTATGATTTATAATGGAACTGGACACATAGTAAATGTCGCGTCAGTTGCTGCTAGTTTTGGTGTTGCAGGTCTATCAGCATATTGTGGTTCTAAATATGCCATATTGGGATTTTCTGAGGCCCTATCCCATGAATTGCGTGGAACTGGTGTAGGTGTAACTGTAGTAAGCCCTATAGGAGTGAAGACAAATTTTTTTAACCACGAATCGTTTGCTCACCATATTCCAAATTACACAGGGTTCATGCTAGAACCTAAAACTGTGTCAAAAGCTATCCTTGCTGCTGCTAACTCCTATCGACTTGAAATAATGATTCCATTTTATATAAGAGCAGGGGTATGGTTTAAGCATACAATACCATATCTTGTCAATCCAATAGTTGGTTCCGTTTTTAACAGACAATTAAAAGGTAAGTTCAAGCGAGATAGTAGATAGATGCAGGTTTGTTCGCAATCATCACATGATATCAGTACTTACACACAACTTAGAATATTATTTCGATGAAAAAATTTAATTTTTTACAATTCCTTAGCTTGTTTTAATCCCCATTTCTCCCTCACTTTATCTTCAAGTCTGTAGAAAATTAATCTATCGAAAACGAATCCTATAGTAAAAATTGTGATCATAGCTGCAATTATCTGATCCATAAGTTGGAATTCCCTTCCAACAAGCAAAATATGTCCTAGCCCGACCGATGCTGCAATAAGTATTTCAGCCCCTATCAAAGCATGCCATGCAAATGACCAGGCTTGTCTTACACCCACAATCAGTGAGGGCGTAGCAGCCGGTAGCATTACTAGTCTGAATAATGTTAAGCCTGTTGCACCCATATTCTCAGCTGCTCTAACATATATTGTAGGTATGTTACTAATTCCGCTATATGTTGATAACATAACTGAAAAAATTGAGCTCATTACAACTACAAAGAAAATACCCAAGTCATTTAATCCAATTAATAGAATGGCAAACGGCACCCATGCGATACTAGGAAATGATTGCAATCCTAGGGCAAAAGAACTCATAGTTTTACCAAAGCTGCGGAACCTTATCATCAGTAACCCAACTCCGACTCCAAGAATAATGGAAATCGAAAAGCTAATGACGAGTCGCCACATTGTCATTCCTATGCTCGTAAACAAGATTGCACTAGCAAACAAGTCTGCAAAAGACAGCGATACCATTGCAGGAGATGGAAGTGATACTCTTGGAAATATTCCGAGAACAAAAACCAGCTGCCATATGCCTATAAATACAGACAAAGACAACACTGTATAACCAATGCTTTCGAGATGCCCCGAGTTCCTCTCTCTTCTTTTTTTTGTTTTTTCTGGCCCTTTCTTAAAATGTGGATCTCGCTGCAATTTTATTTTCTCCAAGGTACGAATTCTGCTAGTGCCAGAACAGGATTGTTAAGTTGACTTAAGGGCATAACTGCCAAATCGCATTATGTAAACAACAATAATATAACTTAGAGCAAATGTGCAATTATAAGCGTAAGTGTGCCAAAATGGCATATATCGCTTGGCATGTTCCTAGATTAATGATCAGTCATGCTTCGCATACCTAATACATATTGTTGATACCGTAATCCCTTGATAACCATCGTTCGGGGAGACGTTTAGATCCAATTTGTACAAAGGAATTCTAGAGCCAAGGTCATTAATTTCATTGCAAGCGATAAGCATTTTCCCAATTATTATTGAGAGGTTCGCCTAGAGCAACCTTACTATTGAAAATGTTATGTTTTTTACAACAGTCCCTATCCAACTGCAAAAACTGTCATTTCGATTTATAATCGGAATGTTAGAGGTTCAGATAATTGCAAAACCAGACGAGATTTATGATATTATATTACACTTAATAAGAAACGAGAACTATTTGCTTCTTCATTTAGGTGTTGAATTTTTAGGTGTTTAAAACCATTGTTGAAATAACCTTGGTTATCATATACTTAACTATAACGCTTGGTTATAGTGGCTCCTGACGTTACAAGCATTAATTCAAAGCGTTTGCAGGTCTGATGCTCCTGAAAACAAGATGTCTGAATGCCTGCACCTTTATTGTATGTGATACAAGCCAGGTCTTGTGCATATGCATTCTGCATTGTTGCAATAACTACTAATACTGCAACGGAATCGCAACAAAGGAACAAAATAACTGAAGATTCAACAACCAGGAGTTCTATGTAATAAAAATAATTAATAAATATGTTGTACTAGATACCATATACTCAAGCAGATTGGCCCGATATTAGCTGAGGAGACTGTGGTCTTAGCTGAACGTTTACGTTATTTGAACTGGTTGGATCTTGAGCTGATGTACTTCCCGCGTTTGGACAAGCGTGAACAGATTGGACGATACCACTGGTCCCAAATATTACAAATGTGCTTGCAAACATTATTGCCATAGCAGCAATTAGAATCCTTTTATTCATTAGAAGAAATGCGAGATTCACATTATATAAAGGATTTGATCCCCTGGCTTAGTTTTCACCCTCTAGATTCATGAGTACATATAGACATACATTGCATAAGATATATAAAATATGTGACGGTTACAGCAATTACCAACTAGGATACATACAAGTATGACAATAAATCTACAGACTGATAATTCTTATTCCATATTTGATAAGAGTATTTCATTCTACTATTCATGTTATGCTAATTGCGATCCTAGTCATCATAACTCTTCTTCTCATTCTCTCGAAAATCGAGGCACAAATACTGCAACAACTACTTCTACAGACGGATCAATGAAAGAGCCGCCTCTCACATTTCTCAAAAGAATTCTTATCGTAGACGATGACCCGGATATTACCTTAGCTTTGAGCACTGTCCTAGAGGATAATGGCTATACAGTTTATGTATTTAATGATTCTACTGATGCACTTTCAAATTTCAAGCAATGTGACATGTATGATCTTTTGATTATTGATGTTGTAATGCCCAATATCGATGGTTTTGAATTTTACGAAAAGGTTAAGAAAATAGATAGCAAAGTAAAAGCTTGCTTTATTACTGCTTATGATGTGCACTCCGAGGCATTGAGAGAGATATATCCAGATTTTGAAATAGATTGTTTCATGAAAAAGCCAATCGAAAACGAAGACCTGTTAAGAAAAGTCATGAACGCAACACTACAAGATTCTCCTAATTAATAGACTGCATTTTAGAGGCTAGTTTGTTATTACATCTTCGGTTATCGCGGTCAATATCATTATATCTGGTCATGCATGATAAATCCATTATAATTAGTTAAATGCGTTGGCAATGTTTACTAGTGGAAAAGTGTTGATATGCTTTACTTACAATATCGGATTAGACGCTATATCGCCTTTTCATTTTCCTCTCCTGATTCGATATCGATCGCGCGGACAACTGGCGAAATAAAGATCTTGCCCACTTTGGAATTTGCTCTGACAAGTTCAATGGCTTCATTTTCCTTTTCGTCTTCTACTATTACTTGAACTGCATATCTATCACTGAACTCTGGCGTAAACATTTCCGTTCCTTTGGACGCATGGATTTTTGGAGCAATAGTCTTTCCCCTTCCCTTGGCCCTCAGAATAGTTATACCGCCAACATGAATTTTCTTCAAAGCTTCACTAATCGCTTCTACATCATTTTGTGGAATCACTACTTCTAACTTAATCAAGTAAAACTACTTTGTTCTTATCCATAAAAAACATTTTCTAGATTGTAACAAGACGTTTGCGACATATCAACATAAAAACATATATTATATATTCAGGCTGCTAAAAAAAGGCTGTGGCAATAAATTCTGGGGATACTGCATGGATGCTCATAGCTTCAAGCCTTGTATTGTTAATGATTCCTGCTCTAGGATTATTTGAAGCAGGACTATTACGAAGAAAGAATACAGTTTCTATATTTATGCAGATATTCTTTGGGATGGCGCTATTGAGCGTCATGTGGTTTATTTTTGGCTTTAGCCTAACGTTCGGACCTGATACTGCTGGTCTAGTTGGGAATCTGGACTGGACATTTCTTAAAGGAGTGCCTTTTGATAGTTCACTTAAATATGCTCCAACTATTCCAGGAGTTTTATTTGTAAAATTCGAAATGATGTTTGCAGTGATCACTCCATTGTTATTAACTGGGGCGATAGCTGAGCGCATGAAGTTTAGTGCATATGTTCTTTTCATAGCGGCATGGAGCTTTTTGATATATTATCCCCTTGTTCACTGGATTTGGGGAGGAGGATGGCTTGAGAAACTAGGAGTTTTCGATTTTGCAGGTGGAATAGTTATTCATACCAGTGCTGGAATGGGAGCACTCGCTGCAGCCCTAGTATTGGGTAGAAGAGCCAATTACGGCCCTTCCATCATGGTTCCACATAGTATTCCAATCGCTGTACTAGGATCTTCGCTTTTGTGGTTAGGCTGGTTTGGATTTAATGCGGGAAGTGCGCTTGCTTCTGGTGGAGTAGCCGGCAACACAGTGATCGTTACTCACATGGCTTCAGCGGTATCAGCTCTCGTTTGGGTAGCCCTTTCTTGGATGAGGACTCATAAACCAAGTGTAATAGCGGCCATAAATGGTGCTATCGCAGGACTAGCAGGGATAACTCCCGCCTCTGGATATGTAAGTGTAGAGCATGCATTTGCAATCGGATTGGCTATCGGTATAGCCTCTTATATGGGAGTTATTTTCCTGAAAGAAAGATTGAAAATCGATGATGCTTTGGACGTAAGCTCAGTTCATGGCGTCGCCGGCATAATTGGAGCTCTTGCAATTGGGATATTTGCAAGCTCCTTGATAAATCCTAGCGGACCAAATGGATTACTATACGGAAATGCACATCAACTTCTCATTCAGGCTATAGGAGTGGCTGTAGCAGGGTCGTTGGGATTTGGCGGAACCATGGCAATAATGAAAGTTATAGATGTATTAATAGGAATTAGAGTCTCACCTGAGACAGAAGAGAGAGGTCTTGATATAGAAGAACATGCTGAACGTGCATACACTGATGAAGGAGAATTTGAAAAGCTCTAGATATAACAACTCAAATTCCCTGTTTAGAGACCGAATATAATGAAAAAGGACGCAAAACATATTTTATTAAATTTATTTTTTCTTTGTTATCGACATAGTATGACCAGGAATATGTATCACATATATGCCAAGAAATCCTGTGACGCCTCCTAGAATTGCTAAGATAATGTTTTCTGGTAGGTGACTGTTGATTCCAAATTCTTTTAAAATTATTTGTAATACGACTGTCATAAGTATACTAGATGATCCTATTGTGGATGTAAGTGATGCACCTATCCTGCTTAAGCCAGTTGAATATGACAACGAGCCAATAAATGGAAGTAAAGAGAACAATAGAAGAACTACAATAATATATACTAACGATTGCCTCAAGAAGGATATTTCTTTAGTCGGGAATACAGCATAACCAGTTCCGTATAACATTAATCCAACAACCATGAAACCGACTAGTATTAAACCAGAAACAAACATAGATGCTCCTGCTACTTCTATTGATGAATATTCTATAGCTAGTTTAGTTAGAAAGATTACACCACCTGCAAAGCCAAAAGCAGAAAGTATAGCTTCTACATCCCCAAAACTAATTACTATCGCTGGTAACGATGATGACTTCGCCACTGCCGACAACGCGACTGTTATGCTTCTCTCTGTATTATCAGGAACAGCAAAAGTGGTATCACTCGCGATGGCCATGAAGAAACCGACTAGTGCAATTGCTATGCCAATAAAATGGTACCTGCTTAATCTCTCTCTTAGAAATGCTCTAGCCAAAACCACTATTATAACTATCTCAAGTGGCCCAGCTATCAGAACCTCCTTTGATGCGCCTATTTTATTAATGGAATCATACCATGTAAAAATTCCAAATGAGAGGGATAAAGATGCTAGAATCACATTTTTCCACGATTTAGAGAAGAGAACTAGTAATTTTTCTGCCCTCTTAAGCACATAGACTGCCACTACCAATAATAATATACCAGCAAAAGTTATGCTTATTGCTGAAAGCATAATGGGAGAAAAGTGTACAAACGAAGTCGTTAAATATTCAATGACAATGGATTCAAGAGATATCGTTATCGCATAGACAAAGACTATCCATGATTTACGAATTAACGATGTCAAAAAATTAACAGAATAAGATTACAACTAAGGATGTAATTATATCTTCTCGAAATGAAGAGACAAAAATATCCAGATAGACAAATGCCTGATCAGCAATTGATAATTTTGCTTGAGCATGCTGCTATATATCGCAATGATCTTTTCTAGGAATTTCTATGTATGTATTCTTATGTTCTATCTGTCTACTGTCTTTTTGGCTGTTGGTGTTCTAATCTTATTTTACACAACATCATTTACTTTATATTAGCATATGCAATATTGCTAACGCTAAAATATGCTGATATAATACAGATAAATTATCTCCACTATCATATAAGATGTTGTTCTTAGATATACATCTCTTTAGATATTATGACACATACGTACTATTACAAAAAAGACTAGTACGTATGAGTCGTTACATGTAATTCTGTTGCTTCAAAATCGGGTATCCCATTTAAACGGATGTAGTGTCTTTACTGTTAATGCTTGTGTTCTCCCGGTTCATGAGAAGCACCCCATCCTCCTACACTACCTGTGTATTCACCCGTTACTTCCAAAACGTGCTCGGATTCTGCTATTTCCTTAAGTGCCTCCAAAGACAGCCTTTGATTGGTTACATAATGAGTTCCATTGTCATATATGGCAGGCAGCATGCCTGTTTTTTCGTATATGTGATTTTTCATTGTATCAGAGTTTGTCCCCTCTTTTGTAAATATTTCAACCATGTAAAATGGTGCACGTTCAGATTTTTCTTCTTCACGTACTAGCAAGTCATGAATTAATATGGGATCTACTTTAGGAAAATACGCCTGATACAAAGTCTGCAGTCCATGAAATACATTTCTTAATTCCCTCAAATTATCTGTAGACATGTTATAACTATACATTATTTGATGTTAGTTTATGCGTTTAAGTAATACTCTCCTAAAGGGAGTTAAAACCTTCTATTTTCTGTCTTATTTTACTTTATTCTCGCAATATGATAACATCTGTGTTTGAACTTTAAACTTCGTACGAAACTGTTGGAAATTGTAGGTCTTCATGTTCTTGAGTATCTAAGTAAGTTTCAGTAGATACAGAAAAGCATATTTTATACTGCTTTATTCATGAGAGTTTTTAACCCCTAGCATCTCATATTATAAAGACGTTTTGAAGATAAATATGATGAATTCTATTCTTAAATGGGCAGGTGGAAAGAGAAGAATTGTTCATTTTTTAAGTAGATTCTTTCCCGAGGTCATCGATCAATACTACGAACCTTTTCTAGGAAGCGGCGCCCTGTTCCTATATCTGGCTCAAACAAAACCACGGTTCAAAGCAATATTATCTGATTCTAATAAAGAGCTAATAAATGTGTACAAATGTGTTAGAGATCACGTAAATGACCTAGTCGACGTATTAGAGGTGCATCAGTCCAATTATTATAGACGTCCTAAAGAGTATTACTACTATATACGAGACATCTACTGCCCAGCAAACAATATTGAGAATGCATGTCGATTGCTCTTCCTAAATAAGACATGCTACAATGGATTGTACAGAGTCAACAAATCTGGGTTGTTTAATGTTCCACATGGAGCATATAAAAAGCCTGTTATTTGTAATCGCAAAAAACTGCATGATTTTTCTGAAATCCTGAAAAGGACTGATGCAGAGATAATTTGCGATTACTGCCAACATGTGACCAAGAGATGTAAACGTGGCGATTTAGTTTATCTTGATCCACCATATTATCCTCTGAGTAAAACCTGTTATTTTAAAGATTATACTAAGGATGAATTTGGCTATGTTGAGCAAAAAATGTTAGCAAAAGAGTTCAAGAGATTAAGCGCTATCGGATGCACTGTCTTATTATCAAATTCAAAATCTCCATTTATAATAGATTTGTATAAAGGATTCAATATAATGACATTATCTACAATAAGGCCAATTAACTGCAATGCCTCAAATCGTCAAAAACATCATGAGCTTTTAATTACGAATAAAGAGCTACCAACTGAAAAGAAAAGTGTTTCAAAT
>JBKPMK010000038.1:0-1833 GCA_046732115.1 Thermoproteota archaeon | reverse complement strand
TCAACGCAGCTAAACTGGTCGCAGAGACTGTAAAGACTTGCCTAGGCCCACGTGGCATGGATAAGATGCTAGTCAATACAATTGGGGATACAACAATTACAAATGACGGTGCAACAATTCTAAAGGAAATGGATATTGAGCATCCAGCAGCCAAGATGATGGTTGAAGTTGCCAAATCTGTAGATAGTGAGGTAGGCGACGGAACAACTTCTTCAGTCATTTTTGCAGGAGCTTTACTTGAAAAAGCTGAGGATTTAATTAACAAGCATGTCCATCCATCAGTAATTGTTGATGGTTATGATGCTGCATCTGAGCAGGCCATGAAACTGTTACGAAAAATTGCAGTTAAAGTGGATATAAAAGACAAAGAGCTGTTGATGAAGGTAGCAAGGACTAGTATGTATTCAAAGCTGGTCTCCGAAGACAGCCCTGTTTTAAGTCAAATTGCTGTAGATGCAGCAAAACAGGTAGCTGAAAAAACCGAAAATGTTGACAGCCTGAAAGTTGATCTGGATAATATAAAGGTTGAAAAGAAAGCAGGTGAGTCTATTCATGATACTAAATTGATCAAAGGTATCGTTCTTGACAAGGAAATTGTTCATTCAGGCATGCCTAAGCGAGTTGGAAACGCCAAAATTGCATTGATCAATTCTGCCCTTGAGATTGAAAAGACTGAAATGAGCGCTGAGATCCGTATTAATGAGCCACGGCAGATGCAAATGTTTCTAGAGGAAGAGAACAAGATGCTAAAATCGATGGTTGATAAGGTATTATCAGCAGGTGCTAATGTAGTATTATGTCAGAAGGGTATCGATGACATAGCACAACACTACCTTGCAAAAGAAGGTGTTCTAGCAGTAAGACGCGTAAAGGAAAGTGATATGTACAAACTATCAAAGGCAACAGGTGCCAAAGTCATAAATAATCTGGATGGGATGACTGATAAGGATCTTGGTTATGCAGATTTAGTAGAGGAACGTAGGGTTGAAACTGATAAATGGGTCTTTATAGAAGGGTGCAAAAATCCCAAGGCAGTCACAATCCTGGTAAGAGGCGGCTCACAGAGAGTAGTTGACGAAGCTGAGCGCTCTATGCATGATGCCTTGATGGTAACAAAGGATGTCCTTGAAAACCCACAAATAGTTGCAGGTGGTGGGGCTCCTGAAGCATATATAGCAAATGAATTAAGAGAATGGTCAAGTAGTATACAAGGAAGAGCACAATTAGCAGTTCACAAATTTGCAGACGCACTTGATTCGATTCCATTAACTCTTGCAGAAAATGCAGGTATGGATCCAATCGATACTATGGCTGAGTTAAGATCAAAACAGAGCAAGGGTGCGAAATGGACCGGCGTTGATGTAAGAAACACAGTGGTTGCTGACATGTTCAAACAAAACGTGCTAGAGCCAGTTATTGTTAAGGAACAAATTATTAAATCTGCTACTGAAGCTGCTTGCATGATATTAAGAGTAGATGATGTGATTGCTTCAAGTAAATCGAAAACGCCTCCTATGCCTCCAGGGGCTGGTGCCGGTGGAATGGGTGGAATGGGTGGAATGGGTGGAATGGGTGGAATGGGTATGGAATAAGAAAGGCTCCTTATTTTGGAGCAAATGATAAGAACATTCGTAAAGCAACTGAGCGGTAGGACTTGTACAGATAATTAATCCACACTATCACCGTAATAAGGCTTGGATGTCATTTCTCGTGCAACTTCAATTCTACGTTTATCTTTTGTAATCCATGTTACTCTAATTAGGCTATATATCTCAAGATCAAGCAACACCTTGTTAAAATCAGCTTCACTTAGCAAAATGTTATTATCTTTGC
>JBKPMK010000037.1:0-4687 GCA_046732115.1 Thermoproteota archaeon | reverse complement strand
GTTGTTGCTGTACTTCTTCTTACCTTAATCGTTTATTATATAAACTTAATGACATTTTTGTCTGTAGATAGGCAAATTTCTTTCTTTAATCAAGAGTGTCCAAGCACAAGCTTGGTCACAACCATAAGAATCTCTAGAAAGCATACTGCCTGTAATCTTGTTGCACAGATATGATGTTACAAAATAGCAAAATGCTATTTCTTGATGTACCCTTTGTAATTTAGTAGCTGATCTTGTTATGATGTTGCTTGAAATTTAACTGGTGTGAAATATACAGTTGCCTGTATAGTTAGAGTTTAATCATTTTAATAATTAATGCTACTTCTATTTACTTTAACAAATGAAACAATTTCAGCAGCGTAACAACAGTGCGCAGTTTCGACGTCTTGTATCTATAACATCAGCAGATAAGACTAACAGATACATATACCCGGACATTAAATTGATTCATCTTTAATATGTACTCTTCTCCAATATATCTCCAATCTTCCTTCCAAGTATAGCTTTATGGCTTCTAGAAGCGTCTTACCCTCTAACGTACGTCCTTTACCTTTTATAGATTCCAGTGTATCTGATTCAGAAATCTTAAAAGATTCTTGACAAATGATTGGACCTTGGTCAAGGTCTTCAGTTACAAAATGAGCAGTACAACCGACTATCTTTGCTCCCCTTTCATAGGCCTGGACATAGGCATAGGCACCAGGAAACGCCGGAAGAAGCGACGGATGAATATTGATAATTCTATTTGGATATCTCCAAACAAAATTGGGAGTTAAGACACGCATATATCTTGCAAGGACAATTACATCGATATTATATTTTTCAATTAATTGGAGGATATTAATTTCTGCCTCGTGCTGATCGGTGTTGTTAACAGTATAAAATGGTATTCCAGCATTATCTGCAAGTGAATGTAGCGTACTCTCTGTTCCGATAATAACATTAATATTAGCACCAAATTCGTTCTTGCTGTTCGAATCCAAAATTGCCGCGAGACAATGATCTTCTTTACTTACCAAAATTGCAACATTTTTGATCCTATTGGCTTCTTGGTAATGAACTTTAATTTCCATTTGCAATTTTTTTGATAGATATCTTAGTCCCACATCAAGATCTTTTCTGTCGATACTTTTTTGAAATGATGCTTCCAAGTGCATTCCAAATAGTCCCCTAACCACATTCTGGTTTATCTGTTCGATATTTCCTCCGTTTCTGAAGATGAAACTAGTTATATCCGCTACAATGCCTTTACGATCTTTTCCTACTACAGTAACTTCGATAAAAGTTCTTTCATCATTAACAGTATCACTGTTACCCATATACCTGCGTTGGCTATAGCTTCTTGCTATAAAAAATCTGTGTATAGATTATTTTACTCATTGATTGATGTGTCCTCACAATGTATCTAAACATGGGATTATGAATTTTTATTCACTAGAAATCAAAAATGTAACTTATATGTATATATTGCTATTAACTATTAACATATCTAACGATGTACATTGAGTGATATTGCCAAGTTCTCGTTTTTGTAGAGACAAGATACCGCTTTCAGATGTCGGTTCGACGTTACGATCCTTCCATCTATTGTCAGAGATCTTAAGATAAATTAATTAATTAATGTCCATGCATTCATACACATTAAATACTACAAACTAAGAAATACTTATTGAATATAGGCTGACATATATACAAGTGGACTATTCGATCTATGTATCGGAAGTATCTGCATGTAAGCTAATAGAGCTTAGTGAGATAGAGAAATCGTTCCTTTTCAAAATTATGAGCGGTCATGATTCATCTTACAAAATTACCTCTTATATCAGATCAAGAAGGCAGCCTACGGCGTATAAAAATGAATACATTACAATAAAGAGGCTACAAGACTTAAATTTAATAGAAGAGGAAGGAAAATTTTTGGGTGGGGCAATAACCTATAAATTAACTAGTTGTGGCCTGTTTTATATATTTTCGAATGTAACGACTTACTCTCCTAAGCTATTAGTAAAATATCAAGACAATGTATTGTTGAAGACGCTGCTTTACCCGTATTTTGAAACAGATACTATAAAATCTTGTACTGCTCGTCTATATTCTGTAATAACCCACTATTTGAGAACGTGTTGTGAATCAACTCTTTATACACTTAATATTATCAAAGGCGCTGATAATACTGAAGGTTGGGGCAGATATATTAAGGGATTAGAATCTGAGTTAGAGTGGCATGTTAAAACTTTAGGATTTAAGATGGCAATTATGTATAATGAATCAAACATACTTGGAACAAGCCCTGATATTGATAATGATAATGCTAAAGTGGCCTTTTATGAGCTAGAGAGTGCAATGAAAAATACTCTGTCCAAGGATAATAAATTTATGGGCCTACTGGACAGACTACAAAAAGAGTTTCAAGAGGGCTATAAGGAACTTGCAGACTTACGAAGGCAAAGATAGTAGCTATACAGAATATTTAATCCGTTAAAGATCAAATATGTTAGTTATTCATGATAAACAATTCTTATATGTAAGATTACTCCAAATAGAATAGTATTTAATTAGATAAGAAGAACAATAAGATCAACAGTGTTACTTGAAACTAGCGATATCCTAGATATTCATATATAATATTCTAACATCTTCTCAATGGCTTCTCTATCCTCATTAGCAACATATTCCTGGTGTCTTGTAAAGTCAAGCGGAGTGATCACACCTATGGGTTTGTCCGCATTATCCTTCTCAATAACGAGTAAATGCCTTACATTGTGTTGTAACATCATATCGGCTGCTTTTGATGGAGATGAGCCAGAACTAATAGTGATAAGAGGCGAAGACATTATTTCTTTATTTTTGATGCTATGAACTGGTACATCAGTGGTGCATACCTTTGTGACTAAATCTCTTTCACTAACTAGACCTTGCGGTTTACCAGTTTCATCAACTACCACCAATGAACTGACATTCCTATCCTTCATTTTCTTGGCTGCTTGTTGAACAGAAGCAATTGCATCAATTGTTTCTAATTGTTTTCTCATTATACCATTAATAGTTGTGGGCATAATAATATACGAGTATAACTTATCTTTTAAGTATATTATGATTATGCTGTATTTATAAAATTTACAACAGTTTTAACTTTAATATCGCTAAAGATTTAAAAAGTACACTTCTTGTCAGATAGAATATAACATCCGCAATAATTTCTGCTCACCTGCCACTGCTATTGCTGTTCGATTATGAATACCGGAGTTATTAAAAAAAAGAAGCCCAAAGCTCCCTAAGCATTTCAGCCAAGTCAGTTATTATTATTCTCTTTATCATAACTCATTAAGATTACCGTTAAAAGACGCAGAAAGCTCCGGTATATTATGTTGAAACACTAACGCGACGTGGACAAGTTCTAACGTATCGTATGTAAGTTGCTTGTAATTTTTACGTTATCGAATGTTTATCTAAAATTTGATCCAAATCATGTATTAATGTTCAAGTATACCTCAGCTTATTCTTTCGAAACTTTTTTATAAAATTTCAACCAAACGAACGTATAATGGCTGAAGAATTGTATAAGATAGACTGTCTTCTTTCAGAAACTATCAAAAAGGATATAGAGCCAGCATACAATCATACAAAAAACCACATTACAAACCAAGGCGAAATTCTAGAGCTGGATGTGCAATGCGAATATTGTAAAGTTTATTTCGAAGAACAAAGAATTTTAACAGTATAAGAATTAAATCATAATAGCAAGTACGGCGGTAGTCCTGCTGTCAAATAAGCCGATCATTTCCTCCTGCTGTCATATTTATTGTATAGTGTAACGACAGACGGTGCGAGATTAGAAGCAGTTGTCTATCGACGGTATACGAACGTAACTATAATTTGTTGATTTATTAATTTAGACTAGCCATGTTAAGCCAGACTTTTAAATTATTCGATATATATTTCAGACATCAAAACCATACAGAATTAGCATATGTCCTCGAGTTACCAAATGAACCAGGAGAAGCTCAGCAAGAACTAGGTATAGAAAAAGAAGCAAGTTATGTCATTTCTGTAATCAATCCCAAAATACCTAAATCATCAAATCTTCCTACTACAGATTGACAGACTAGCTATGGTGGTGATTGGGAATAAGTAACTGCTTACAACAACATGAATACTTCAGAGACACCATCATAGCGACTTACAACAACAACAACAACAAAGATTGCGCCTCATGTAAGACTAGGACACAATTTACTTGTGTAAAGTGCGGATATTGTTATAGCTGTCATTGGAAGATGAGGAGTCGGGGCGAATTAAACCTGCGTTCCTAGAGAAATATTCCCCGCCTGCTACAAGAGTAATAGAACAACTATCAGTGGGGTGGCAGATGGCTATGGATGTGTATGGCAGACAAATAGAGCCAATCTGCAACTACCGCACATGTCATCATAAATTTTCAATACATAGTCATAGCGGTCGTAAATGCAAATGCCGCCATTCTATTAATTACACCTATGGTCAAAATAAAGAAATCGATTCTATAGACAGCAAAAACTTTTAACACTAACCATTGTACATTTTAAGGGGGTCGGAAAATGGGAGCCAGCAACAAGTACATTCTGGCAGTCGATGATGACCCTGACATTGCTAGACTGGCAGAACAGGCCTTGAGTAAACATGGATTCAAGGTATCTTCTTTTACCGA
>JBKPMK010000036.1:0-4703 GCA_046732115.1 Thermoproteota archaeon | reverse complement strand
GTTTGTATATGAAATATCTAAAGAGAAGCAGAAATCATCGACTAATATCGATAAAGATGATCAGTTAGAAGAAAACAAGAAAAAGGGGAGAGTCTGAAGATACCTGTCTTTACAAACGGATATTCCTGGATTATACTTATGATATTGGTAAGATATACACTGCAGAGAAAATAGAAAAAGCAAAGGCATCTCCAAGTTTTGATGGGCAAGCTGTTTACATGACAATACTGAAACCAGGACTGACTTGGCAAGAAAAGAAAATGCCTATTCTGGTGGCGAACCTTTATCGTCGGTATCTTCTAGCATTCTGTCATAGGAGTTTTCAATATAATACCTTTCATAGAAAGACATATGATTATCTTCCAAGTTCATTAGGTATTCATGTGCTCGTTGAGCAGCCTCTCTTCCAGAGCTCATTGCCTTTACTACCAGAGTCTCTCCTGTTGTTACGTCTCCTGCAGCAAAGACTCCTTTCATCGATGTTTTATATTGGGCATCAATTGCTATCGAATTTTTCTTACCTGTCTTTATACCTGCTTTCTTCTGAAGAAATGAATCCGGTCCTCTTCCAATCGCAAGCAGGACGCTAGAACATTTTATTTTGAATTCTTTTCCAGGAACAGGTTCGGGACTTTTCCTTCCTGTTTGATCTGGTGCACCAAGTTTCATAAAGTTCATTTCTATTGTGGTGATATATCCATTAGAACCTTCAAATGATTTGGGGTCTGCAAGGAATCTGAACTTGACTCCTTCTTCCTTTGCTTCTTGCAACATTATGGGGTCGGCGGGCATATCGTTTTCAGTTCTTCTGTATACAATGGTAACATTCCCTTTCGTTAATCTCAGCGCAGTTCTAGCACAATCAAGCGCAGAGTCCCCTGCTCCAACTACAATGATTTCTTTTCCTAAATCATAATGGTACTTCTTTGAATTAGATTTATTGTTGTCATTTATGTAATCACTTACTCCATTACCAAAAACATCTCTTAGAAATTGATATCCATCATAGATTCCTTTAAGATCAATTCCAGGAGTATCCAATTTGACGATATCTTTTGATCCTGCGGCAATAAGAATTGCATCATTTTCGTTCATCAGTTGTGAAAGTGTAATATCCTTTCCTACTTTAACATCTGTCTTTATTTTGACACCCATTTCCTTGATTCTATCTACCTCATAGAGCAATACGTCCTTTGGAAGATGATAGTCCGGAATACCATACCAAGCAGTACCGCCAGGTGTGCTTAATTCTTCATATATGATAACATGGTGCCCATATCTTCTAAGAAGTTCTGCTGCAGCTAGACCAGCTGGTCCAGCACCAATCACAGCTACCATTTTTCCAGTATCAGATGCAATTGAGGGCTCAGATTTTTGTTCTTGCTTCCCTTTTTCTTGCTGTTGCTGCTGTTGCTGCTGTTCGTGTTGTCTACGCTCCCAATCTGCGACATATCTTTGAATAAGCCCAATTCCAATAGGTTGACCGCTCCACCGCAAAACACAAGCATCCTCACATAGGCCTTGCAGTTGTGGACAACATCTACCTGTTACACCTACAAGTGCATTTGTCTCCCTTATGCGTTCATACGCCTTTTTAAAATCGCCTCTTGCGACAGCTTCATTCATTCCTCTGACATCCAAAAGTACAGGGCAAGCATCTATACATACAGGCGTTCCGCATAATAGACAGCGATCTGCCTCTCTCATAACCTCTTCTTCAGTATATGGCTGTTGTACTTCTGAGAAATCCTTTTTTCTCTCTTCAGGATTTGATTTACGGAAAGGAAATCCTCCTACACGATTGGGTTCAACTTTCATTAGAAGGTATTATCTAAACTATTGTATGCTTATTATATCTTTTTTAGTATCAAAGTATTCTCGATATAGACCAAGAAAGATGGAAGTTTCTATTGAAGAACTTTTGGTTCTAAAGGCTTCACGAATGAAAACCTATGGTGGCAAGTGCCAGGCTTAGAGTCTTCTTCTGATGGCTTCGCCTTCGTGACAGCAACCCCCGCAATTGACTTAATGTCAATTTCTCCACCTTGCTCTTTTATGCATAAAGCAGTGAATTGGCTAGAGGAAGTATCGAATTATTGTTATTATGTTGGATAGATTATGGTTATGAAAAAAGAAAAAAGGAATTATCCTATCCAGCTGCCTAAGCGCGATAAGTGTCTATTGCACCTATCGTATCATATGCAGATTTGGAGAAGTAGAAATGTAATATGCCTCTCTTTAAAATAACATTTATGATAATATGCAAATGTTGCGGTAAATGAAAACATATGATGTTTCATCAAAAGTTACTCAAATCGGTAGTTTTAAGATATTATACAAATCAATATTGCTTAACAATATGGTCAAAATCTGCACATAATTCTCATTTATTGCATCTTTAGTAGCAGTAATATTCGACAAATTGTTTTCTTTGTATATATATGATAAAACAACAAACAACAAAGCTTATGATAACTCTATCTGCGATAACAGTAATAATGGTTGCAGCCGCAATAACCCTGATACAATCACCAGTATTTGCACAGAGCCCTTCAACAAATACTAGTACAGACGTTGGATCTAATTCTGTAAAGACTCTGCACATAGGCTACTTCCCAAACATAAACCATGCTCAGGCAGTAATTGGGCTTGGAAATGGCGATTTTCAGAAAACATTGGGCAAGAATGTAAATATCCAAACAACTGTATTCAATGCTGGTCCATCTGCTATTGAGGCCTTACTCGCCAAAAGGATAGATGTAACATATGTTGGGTCCAATCCGGCCATTAATGGCTATGTAGTATCAGATGGAAAAGATCTGAAGATAATTGCAGGTGCAAGCAGTGGAGGAGCATCATTTGTAGTTAGAAAGGATGCAGGTATCAAATCGCCTAAAGATTTTGCTGGTAAAAAATTTGCCTCTCCACAATTAGGTAATACTCAGGATATCTCTCTTCGATCTTACTTAATAAAAAATGGATTTAAAACAACAGATCAAGGTGGTAATGTAGCAGTGGTACCTGTGGCCAATCCCGATATACTTACACTATTTTTAAAGAAGCAATTAGATGGTGCATGGGTGCCCGAACCATGGGCCACCAGATTAGTAAAGGAAGCCAATGGAAGAATATTTTTGGATGAGAGAAGCATATGGCCAGATGGGAAATTTGTAACAGCAAATGTAGCTGCAAGTACAGATTATCTTAAGAACAATCCAGATGTAGTAAGTAAATTATTAGCCGCGCATGTAAATGAAACTCTGTGGATAAATAATCACAAGGACGAGGCTATAAAGGCATTCAACACACAAACTAAAAAACTTACAGGAAAAGCTATTGCAGAGGAGGAACTAATACAAGCTTTTGCGAGAATTGATTTCACATATGATCCACTTAAGCTGTCACTATTTCAATCAGCCAACAATGCTTATGATTTAGGCTTCTTAGCTAAGGGTAAGCCGCATCCAGATCTATCGGGAATATTTGACTTGACATTATTAGATCAAGTGTTAAAATCAAAGGAGTTAACAGGAATAGAAGGAGAACAACAACGATCTCTTCAAAGTTCATCGGCAGACAACCTCGGCGCGGCAGAGTAGTTAAGTCATTTCTGTTTTTCCTTTTTCATTTTGAGTTTCTTAATACAGCATGATTTCATATATCAGTTAGGATATATTCACATGTAATGGTCAAAATCTGTGGCCAAGAGGCAAAGAAATTGAGATGCTATAATACTAAGAGAAAGGGAGACTTTCGCGTAATCTTGTCCCAACAGTGTTAGTCTTGAATTCAAGATTATTTAGGATATCCAGTTAACCTACCACGTCAACTGATTAATTCGAACATAATAAATATCAAATCTCATTGTAGCAGTTGTCTTTCCAGTCTGCTTACCTTTTGCATCATTTCTAGGTTCTTTGATTTGAGTTTATCAACATCCTCCCTTATGGTCGTAAATTCTTTTGATACTTTCATGGATTCTTTGATCAAATTCAGGCATTCCTCAGCTGTCCTTGTCACCTTGTCGTCTATATCATGTTCAATTACCCAAGTTAGCTCGGGAATCGCTTTTGGATCTTCCGCATCTGCAAATGCTCTGCAAGCATTGATGCGAACACGGAGCCACTTATCAGTTAATAATTTCTTAAGGTGATCAAACACTTCGCGATTTTCTCGCACAAATTTGCCCAAAGCAAAAGTTGCAGCCTCTCGTATCCTATTGCTATGGCCATACCTGCTCTTTTCAATTAATAACGCAGCAATTTCTCTATTTTCATTAAATTCTTTCAAACCTTTGATAGCTCCTTGGGCTATAACATCCTGAAAACTGGTCATTTCAATAGCCTTTTTCAGTATTGGAATCGATTGTAGACTCTTTATTTTGCCAATTGCGGTTGCTATCTCTGCTTCTACAAAATAGCTTCTATCTCTATTGATCAACATGGATTTGAGCATATTAAGTGAATCTTCCTTTGCGAATTCTCCAATTGCTCGTACTACTGCTCGTCTGACTTTGGGATGCTTTACATAAGAAGATAGACATTTCTTTAATGCTTCGTACGCGGAATCAGATTTGATCAATCCTAGTGTTTTGGCTGCCTCGACAGAAACTCCCCAAAAATTGTCTTCCATTACTGTTTTTTGCAATGATTCGATAACATCTTCTGAAGATTCATTCTTCAGAGCACGAGCCGATTCTATTC
>JBKPMK010000035.1:0-6232 GCA_046732115.1 Thermoproteota archaeon | reverse complement strand
ATTAAGTCCTCCAAATTAATATATCATAATCATACTTTATGCTATCAAGACAGGACTATCTACAGCTGGTGGAGTTACAGATGTGCCACAATAAATAAGATCATATCTACTAGTGAAGGAAGTATCGCGGCACTCTTAGTGAATTCCTAGACTACCAAAGAATAATTTGTGCTAAAGACTTCAATTCAAAACAACAAGTCTATAGTATTTTATATATTTGCAAAAAAATGGCAAGGATTGTATGATCTTTGTTAACGTTGGTTCTGAGCAATTACATTTACTAATCAGACTACCCGATCTTATGGCCGTCATTTAGTTAAATGTATGACATAGTTAACAAAGGAAGCCCTTGTGTGTAGTTTTGAATATAGGGACATACAAACAGCTCGATTTTCAATCAGTCTGTAATTATTAACCTTGACCTAATACAAGCAATCTTCTTGTGCAGAGCTTGACTGGTCTTCTTTCCCTAGTTTTTGTCTCTGTACTTTTCCCAGGTCAACCAAAAAGTATACGCTGCATTAACATCCCCAAAAAGTTACATCAAGTTTATAGAGCAAGAAGGCGCAGAGGACACTGCTAGGACGATGCTCCAGCTTTATCCAATCAGAGGATATTTGATTGGTTAGATAAGACGCTTAATGTATAAGTTATGAGCATGCATGGCCTTTCACTATCTGAGTGAGCTGAGCGAAGTATTAGAGGAACCACTACCAATAGTTTCTATCTTATAAACTGGGTGAAGTTCTGTATGTCCACCTTCACCAATATCTTGTACATAAACACCTGTTACTTTCAATCTGTCGCCTACTTTAGGTATTGGAAAATGTGGTCCATTAAATCCTTTACAATCGCCAACATGAATACTTGGTATGTTATTTACTAAACCTGTAGCAATATCAAAATTACCTTGGTATATATCTTCAAGATACATAGCTCCAGTAAATCTAGTATTTGGAGGCTATTACAAACATGCGGTTGTTGTCCTTGTAGAAAAAAGAGACTGCCACTCTCTATAGACTACAAGGACACTGTGAGCATGACTTCCCTTATGGTTCACATGCTTGGGTGGCCATAAGGGGCTTCGTAGTCATTGTTGTTATTAATCTATTGTTGATGACGAGAAGTCGCCAAGGCAGTCTTTACTAGTTATCCGACCTTCTTCGTTCTATTTAGTGACTACGTGTGTACACACACGCTTTTCATCTATCTATCCATCTATCTATGAGTTGTTATTTTAAATAGGGGATGATTTTTGATCTCTTGATTTCAAGTGTTCGTGATGTCTTTTTGTCCTCGCTGTAAACAAAACTGCGGCAAATGCTGCAAAGACACCAGTTACTATGGCATACATGAACAGTTGATCTGCCATGATCTTAATGTTCTGATGTTTCAGATAAACTTACTTATCATATATTATATTAAGAGTTAGTCAACCATAGTCTGATAAAGATTTGGAATATTGATAATGTATCATTACTGTAGACATGAAATAGCCTACTTAGAAAAGACTATATCATATCTTTACATTTTATTATTAAATTGTCATGAAACGAATTGAAATAATAATACCACATAGATTATTAGCAGATGCACATGTTATATTAAAGGAAGTAAACGTTGGAGGAATGAGTCACTATAGAATAGAATGAAGTGGAAGAGTAAAAGGACAACCAGTTACTTCCCAAAGAGGTACCTCTCAAACACAACCAGAATATATTCCAAGAACTAAGATAGAGGTAGTCGTCAAAGACGAACAAGTTGAAGATAGATTGAGCAGTGAATTGGGAGGAAAAATATTTGTAGTGGATGTTCCTGTTGCAGTCGATTTAGCAACCAAAAAAAAGAGGAGAAGAAGTGATTTAATGCATTTAGGATCTTAGCAGAACTCAAAAACACTTATGTATAACCTTGTTTTGAAAGGACCTTTTGATGGGAGATTATTTTCCATACTCCTAGTCCGGCCAATAATAATCCAACTATTACATTGCGTGCCATACTACATATCTTCTGAAGAAAAGTTGGCTTCAAGGCTGATCATAATTTCGCCTATGATTATTATTCCGCCATTAACAAAAAGCAGTATGAGTATTGTTTTTGAAGGCACTTTTCTGCTAACTACAAAAGCAATAATTGACATTGCTAGAGCAGCTGCTGCCCAAAAACTATTTCTTGAATTCGCTTTGCAATCAAGAGTATTAATGAGACGCTCATTAACCAGAGTATTAAGTATTTTTTGCATTAAACATGTCACTACATTGTGAAGAATATTAGTATATCCTCTCAAGCCTATAAAAATTTAATAATATCCATCTAGTTTTCCTACACATTGGTAATTGAAGCTGTAGTAAGTGATTTGAGAGAACGGTTGCAGCTAATATCTAATGGAACGAAAACTAAATTCTTGGACAGATTTGCAACTATACATTTCAAATGGCATATGGATGAAATGATGACTGGTTCCGGCACTTTCGGAGGCTCTCCAATTGGCTTTATCTCATTCCATCATGAAGTACTTACAGTCTACATCTCAAGGTTTGATACCTCTTTGACTGCTAGCCCTATGACCAAGACTTCTCCGCCTTATAGACCTGTTATAGATTCTATCCTCAAGTCTGTAGAGTTTTCGAACGCTCTTGAAGGGTGGCATAACCTTGTACATAGGAATACTCGTAAATACGGCCGAAATTTTTCAGATCCAAAAAAGAATATCTATATGAAACGCTTCTGGCAATTTCACAAATTCATCGATGATAAATTTCAAAGCTGGCTTACCAATAACCAACTCAACTATGATGACGTGGATCATACACTAGTATAATATACATAGAGCATAGCGTTCGCTATAACAACGTGCTAAGCATATTTTTTGGAACCTAAAGCAGAGTGATCCATGTTAGCATGTGAAAAACAAAATCAAAGATAATATACATAAAAAAAGAAAAAGGATTCTTTAAGGTAGGAGAGTTTGTTACAGATCTAGTACAACTAACTATAACAATAATACTTCTTAGCTTTATCTATTGATCGTGGGGATGGACAAATAATGTTACGATTATAGCTAGCCAGAGCAGTATATTGGAACAAAAAATAACATGGAACTACTTATCTACGAACCTGCTTTAAAACGGATTCGTCATATCGATTTTGTTTTACTAGTCTTGACATCTCCATTGCACCACTTATAGTCTTGTTGATATCTTGGCGCATGGGTTCATTTTCTTTCATCTTATCGTAGTTATTCTCTGTATCTTCGGCATACCAACCTCTTGTCCAACCTACAAATGGAAATTTGCCGAAAACAAAACCAAGTTGCGACCAAAATGTCAAGAGTTCTCCAGCAACATGTTGTACATTGTCTTGACCTCCTGTAATTAAAAACGCAGCAACTTTGTCTCGAATAAGATAACTCCCATGTGTGATACTCTGATTTTGTACACAGTTCATCCTCTGGACCATCTGATAATAAAGTGAGCTTGCATTACCCCACCTGATAGGAGTAGCGATGACTACAACATCAGCCCATATGATAACTTTTTGATAAATCTCTATCATTTGATCCTCTTTATCCATCTCTGAAATTGAACATGGAAATATACACGCACTAGCATTTTTCGAATAATATCCTTCGCAATGTTTGAAATGCAAGTCTCTGAGCTTTATCATCTTTATTTCAGCACCAAATTCATTTTTTGCGTAATCTAGTGCATAGATTAATGCCTCTTCAGATGTACTTTTCCGCGGCGCAACCATATCATTTGAGTTAGTAGTTGATATTCCCAATATTCTTATGTTCCTTTCAGCTTTTCTGCCGACTTGAAGAAGCTTGCTATCTTCTCCCATATGCTTCAAATATTCTCTTACCGAATTTTGCAAATCAGAATATTCTTTGTGGGGATGTGTTACTCTCTTACCAATACTAGTGGGCGCCGAGTTTACATAGAGCTTATCTTCAATTACCTTAGTTTCATAAGAGTCAACGCTATCTCCTCCTTTATGCGGAGCCTTGCCATTAATAATGGAGTATTTCCAACCATGCCATGGACAGGTTACGACTTTCTTTTCCTCATCCAATATTCCCTTACTTAGTGGTCCTCCTTGATGTTGGCACTTATCTGATATACAGTAGTATTTGCCATTCACATTAAATATAGCGATTTGGATTTTTTTAGACCCTTTGTCATTTCTCATTAAAAATTGTCTTGATTTACCTGCCGTTGGTAAGTCCTTTATTGTACAAATATACTGAAAAGTAGAGGATTCATTATTGTTATTACTACTGCTATTGCCATCACCATCATCCTTATAGTCACTTATTCTCCTCATCTCTATTCTTAGTGATCGTATACTCCCAAATAGTTTTTTACGATAAAATCATAGAAACCCTCAAGTATTGCAAATAGGGTATCTTTAGAGCAATTATAAATAAATTTTATGAAGTTGCTGTTTAATCCCATTAAAAATAGGACATTACCAGTAGTATTCATTAGATTCTAAAACTGTAAAAAATGATTAGCTTTTTTTACGATGAGGGTGAAAAAAGAATACCATGGCAACAAAGCTAAATAAAAGAGCTTTTGAACATGCTAAAAATCTAATATCAAACGGAAAATGTATACGAGACGAAAAAGACAAGTGGAGCGAACACCAACCATCCACTGAAAAAGAAAACAAATTCATTGAGGAAAATGGTATTTCTGAATATAGTAAGTGGTATTTAGGCATAGAAGATGAAGAAAATGAAAACAATAAGGGACATTATAAATTTCCTTTTGGAGATTTTCAAAATGTGCATCGTTGTGGTCTACTTGCTGCTGAAACTAGAGCTGGACAGTATAAACATACAGATATTGAAAATGCAGTAGCACATTTACATGGTATGCTCGACAAATAATATATATACGCTTGTTGGCTCGAAAGGAATTCAAATTCGTGCTTACAGCCCTTAAGATCGATGTCAAATGTTGGTATTGTATTACCATTAGAAATGGAACTTGAAATTTACCCCATGCCTTGTGTTCCTGAATGTTCAGTTGCTCTGGCATGGATCTCCTCATCCACATCAGAAGAAAAGAGCCATTTCAAAGGCTGCAATACGAGTTGCTTTTATATACTATATCTTTCCTTCGATAAGCTATGCTGAGAAGAAAAGAACATCCAGTCCTAGGCATTCTAACTTTGATAACAATCCTTGCTTCAGTTATAGCAGTGCTAACAGAATTTGGATATATAGTGTCAGTTCAAGGTCAAGGAAATCTGACTACAGGCAGCAATATGTGATCCTAATAATCCAAAGCTCAAAGTTATTGACACAACTGAATCAAATCTATGTGGTATTCCATAGAACACTACAGCAGCAAATACTACAACAGGAGCAGAAGCACCATCTACACCACCGCCAGTAACTTCTCCTTGATAAAAGAATAAATTCACAAAAAAAGATTTTCGTCCGATATATTCGATATATAGTCAATAAAAGCTTTAGTGTTTTCCCATCTTTTCTTGACCTTTGGGTTGTTATGGTGTAGTTGTATTTGCTGTAGAATTGTATTTTCAATTTCTTTATCATCTACATTTTCAAATATTTCGCCATGTCTGTTCAGATTAACCATAGCTAACCTATCAAACATTTTCCTTCGATTACGAGTTGGTTCTTTGATGGGTATACGGTACTTGACGAAATGATGGCATCTAGGAGAAGAAGCATACGCTTTATTATTCAAAACCCGCATTGCAGATATACCTGCAATAATCCCAATCATATCGAAGCTTTCAGCAAGATCTGCATTCTCAACCATTGCTGTGCTATAATATCCATTTCTATACTCTTGTATATGACCATAACTTATACATCTCTTAGAAAGATGTTCTTTGTAATAGCATATCGAATAAGGTTTGTCAGTTCTGCAGAATGTTGAAGAGTCCACCAAATAGAATTACTTCCTGTTAGATTGACATGCTCTGTCCTGGGATCATATACTGAATAGAATAATTGGATATTATCGAAAATATCTTTTGATCTTAGTCCTATTCTATATTTATGGCCTGACAGTTCCTGCCCAAGTTTGTCTATATTCTCTTTTAATCTAGCTAAAACCAAATCCCAATCAGCCAAGAATATGTCAATATCATCTAGAAGCCTTTGTCGTGTACCCAATGCATTTAGCAGGATAACAATTCCGAAATCCTTAGATAGAGTGTTCATAGATTACAACTGAATCTAATTACATTA
>JBKPMK010000034.1:0-11731 GCA_046732115.1 Thermoproteota archaeon | reverse complement strand
TAGGTGGTCTCGTGGGCTCGGAGATGTGTATAAGAGACAGCCCTATCTCACGGTTTACAGAACGCACTCCATCTATCTTTCTGATCTTGCTCTCTACCTGTTGAATCTGATCTTTACTGCCACTCACATCAATTATGACATCTGGATCTTCCTTCGATTTCTTTTCTACTCTAAATACAAAAGTGACAGCTTCCAAATTTTCAGATTGTTGTATAACAGTTCTGCAGGCGCTGCCGCTGCAATTTACTAATAAAGTGCCGGATAATTTACTATTGTCATTGTCATTATTATCCAATTTGGAATATTCTAATTATTATTGCATTGTTGAGGATTTATAATTTTAGTCCATTATCAATGTTTTATAGGGAAATCCTAATTATTATTGCATTGTTGAGGATTTATAATTTTAGTCCATTATCAATGTTTTATAGGGAAATCCTAAAATGCATTGATATGCTACTATATACTTCTCATAGGATTGACATAATTTTAGTGGGATTTCATGTTTGTTCAACTAAGATACGTCTTAAAATTAACGATGAGTTTGGTCTATGTCTACGCCGCAGCAACCCTCAATGGAAATTAAAAATTACATTCAGTAGAACAGAAAATATCATGTAGTTTATTAGCTTATGGGGAATCACAATATCTGATGGGTAGAACAATTCCTTCGTTTAGAATAGCCAGTGTAGAAGAACAAAAAGAATGGAAAAAGTTCCGTCAAACTCTAGATAAATCAGATAGGAAAGCATTTGACGGTATGTTTTCAATTTCCCATTTGTTTGTCGACCATTAATCCATATTAATCATAGAAGAATATTCTAGTATGCCCCACTACATGTTCAGAAATTAATTTTCCATTCCCCCCACCATGTAGTTGGCGACTACATGCTACATGTTAGTGGCATTTTTGTAGAATTGTAAGCAACAGTTAGTTTGAGTGGCTTGCTAGTGGTGATGCAAAATACATTACCTTCTAGTTCTCGCTGTATGTTGTCGTCTAGCTTTACTTCGTGCTCAACTGATCTTCTGTGTTCGTCTTCTAGTTGTTGGTGTCGTTCATCTCTCTTTTCCCTATGGCGGCTCACAATCCATTTCCAAATATCATTGAATTCTTTTTCTGGTAATGGCGGTATACAATGCTGCTGATTCCAATGCTGTAATTTATCGTATCTTTGATCATCTGTTAGATCCTTCCATCCGTTGTTGAACCTATAGAAATATGAACATCCAAGTAACTTAATGGCATCATGTCTGCCTCCTTCCTCTATAATGATCTTCTAGCCATGCAACGTACCGCTGCTTATCCTCGTCTGACATATAACCTTTGGATAACGAATCAATTTTTGCTTCTAGACTAAGCAGTTGATTTTCATCTAAAATGACTATCTCGACGGTTCCTAGCGGAGTATAAGCATTGCCATCCTCATGAATGCTTGGAGATGCAAATAGTAATTGATTTTCACACCTAACCTCCAGATTTGATCCTTTGATTTGTATCTTTCTATTCGCTATAGGTCGCTTTGCTAAAAATATATAATGAATTCTACCTTTGTTCTGATCCCACTCTATTCTTGTTTTCTGGGATGAGGATAATACCTGTTTCCAGTTACCAAACCATTCTAATACAGCATCCCATCCATCAAAATCTAAAGCAATTGAATAATAGGATCCAGATAATGTTTTGCCAAGTACTAATGCGATTCCATTGTCGTACTCGCCTGCTGCAAGTTTTGCATTAAAATCTAATTGACTGAAATCAATCTTGGACCAATTCTTGTGGTAAACGCGTTTGGTCTTACTGTTGCAAGATATGATTGGTATCTTTGCTTCGCTGGTCCAGTAGAGAACTGCACATTGTTGCTCTCGTGTCAGATTGGTTTTGATACTCATTCTTGGCAGCTCTCCCCAATTCTAGTCTTGAGAACAAACTCCACAGCTTCTTGGACTACGTTGGGATCTGATTTGTGAATATGTTTGGTTCCCTTTTGTCCCGTTTCAACATCGTAGTCATATTCAGTAAATTTATACGCAAAACCATCCTCGTCCTCAGAACGAAATCCTTCGAATTCACGAATAATTTTCTCGAATGGATAACCATACCACCCACAGACCTGAGAAAATGTAACGCGGCTGATTTTACTTTGGGGATTATCTTCCTTGTTGGAACTCTTAATATTACAGGTTTGCTTAATACTACTCATCGGCTCATATCATCTCCTTGGGGATGGTCTAAGCTGCAACCACTACAAACTGGCTGTTGGGGACCAAATCCAATCTCAGTTTGTCGTGGTTTTATTTTCCTTAGTATCTGCGTCATCACATCGTTGAAGCTATCTCCAACCGTTCCAAATTGTTTGAGAACCTGGTAGTTCTCCTCTGAAATAGATATCAATCTTCTATATCTTTTGTACATGTTATATAATATTATACTAGTTTGACTATATATATTTTTTTTATATAACATTGTTACATCTTGCACATCGTTTGAATGGTTTCACAACTTCATTTTACAGTGATTTTTGGGAGTTTAACGGTCTGTTTGGAACTATTTCATCGTAAAGAGAGTCAATTACGTTTCTGATTGTATCATAACCAAAGTCAGGTCGATAATAATGTCTTACAAATACAGATCGGGGGGGCCCTACCTTGTAGTAAATCTATGATCTCTTGTTCTATACCTTGAGTTCTAAGATAAGTAGCAAATATCTTGCGACAAAATGACATATTTAGACACAGATTGTGCCTTCTAAAGAGGTATTTAAGGTAGGAGTAAGTGATGTCTTTGTAGACATATTATTAACGGTGGTTATGACGGCCTTGGTTTGATGCTGTTGTTGTTGCTTCTGCTACTACTATTTTATAGCATCCATGTAAAGTAGTGGCTCTTTAACTTTATCAGCCAATACTATGACAAGTAAAGGAGAATAATTATCATCAAAGTATCCTCTGCCAGAAGATACTGTGCCGTTTTCACAAATCCGGGGATTACCTGTAGCCGGTGCCTTGGTACCTGTATTTTTTAAAAATGCATCTATCTGGAATGGATTAGCTGTTGGATGAAGAGATTTGATTAGTGCAGCAGCGCCTGATACATGGGGAGCTGCAAAGCTAGTGCCACTTGCGGTACTGTAGCCTCCAGTGTTGTTTGTTGACAATATATCAGAACCAGGTGCAGCCAAGTCTATTACTGAGCCATAGTTGGAATATGATGCAAAGAAGTCATCAGGATTAACTATAATCTCAGGTTGAAACGAATGTTTTTTTGGTTCCATAATAAATGGTCCTGTACCACCGCACTTACCATCACTATCCGTGATTGCGGAAACAGTTATTACCCAAGGGACATTAGCAGGAGCAGCGCTATTAGCATCAATATTGTCATTTCCAGCTGCAGCTACAACAACTACGCCTCTAAGAACCAGTATGCTAGTAGCTACAAAATATGGAATACTAAAACCTGCCTGTCCAAAACTTAAATTGGCCACCTCTATCTCTCTGGCATGTGCTGCTACGTAATTTAGTCCTTTGATTACATCGCTTTCATCACCTTCGTTATTGTCAGAGATAACCTTTAGAGCCCAGATTCTTGCTCCAGGAGCAGTACCAACTACACCTATATTGTTATCCTTTGCAGCAGCTATTCCTGCAACCATGGTTCCATGGTCAACTATATCATTGCACACAGGAAGCGGTACAGAATACAAAAAAGATTCACACCTAAATACATTCAAGTCAGGATGTGGATTTACGCCTGTATCTAGTATGGCAATATCTGCATCAACACTACCTGCTCCATCTCCTGATTTTGCAGCACTCAAGTTTGCTCCAACTCGGTCTATTCCTGTCGGAATCACTTGAGGCGGCTGTGGTGATGATAGTGGTGGCACTTGACTTGGAGTTACAATATGGTCATTGAATACTCCCTGTACTGCTGGATTAGATCTTAACAAGTTTATGAATTGTTCTCGCTTTGTCTGTGGACCTTCAAATATCACATTGAACATACCAAACTGGTCATAAACTGCAGCAATCCTGCCCCCAGCTGCAGCTATCTGGGGTGTTAATGAACCTATAATTTCACGAAGTGAGCCTGGACTAACTGGGCTAAGTGGATTTGCACCAGTAGGCTTTAATTGAACAATAAATGAGTTTGGAATAATCGCGCAAAGTGCACCCCAGGTGATTTGTCCTACCTTGCCATCCACCGGTATCCTATTATCTTGTTGAAACTTTTTGACTGCATTTTGTGTAGATGCTCCAAATTTTCCATCAATACCGCTTTGTCCTAGGAAAGAACCATAGCCTACTTGTGTTAGTACATGCTGCAGCTCTGCTACCTTTGCACCTGTAGAACCAAGCTGCAGTGTAGCAGGTGATTTTGGATCACATATAGGAGTAGGTGGTGCTTGAATAGATGGGCGTTGTGTTTGAGTACGTGACGGTGGTAGCGGTGGTGTTAATGGTGCTGGTCCTTGTGCGTGTGCTTCTTGTTCTTGTTGCAATAAAGGTAAAGCTATTCCACCACTTGTTAAAATAAGAATAACAGAGAATAATGCTGCTGCTATTGTAGTTGTAGTATTATAGGATAAACGGTGATGTATTTTTTTTGATACATTATGATTGTCTTTTTTTATAATCATTAACTTCATCATGGTCTATATTATCAGCTATTCCTGTTAAGGATCAGGATTTTTAAAGTTTTGATCCTTAGCTTTACATAGGTCAAAATCGCATTTCTTTATCTTGTCTTACAATATCCTCGTTTCACCATAATTAGAATCGGCACACCCATAGATGTTTTTTTCATGGTAAGAGATATGGTAATGGGAGGTTTAGAGGAGATCATTTTAGTAAGTCCGTGGATGCAGCAAGATCTAGTGCTGCTGCAGTGAGAATCTGACTCTTATATAGTATCTCTAATTTTCTCATGCAGAGTCTCCAGTGCCGTGCTTACTTTCTCGTTTTCCTTTGCAAAGTTTGGTCTGAAATAGTGACGAACAAATACATTTCGTGGTATGCGTCCCTGCAGTAGATCGATTATCTCTTGTTCTATTCCTTCCAACCTAAGATACGTAGCAAATATTTTGCGACAAAACGACGTCTGTAAAGGGAGACGATATTTTCTGAATGTGTTTTTAAGAGACGGATAAGTGCAATTTTGTGCATTTTTTGCTATTTCCATAATTCGATCGTTATAGATAGAGATGTAAGCTTTCTTTGTACGTCTGATAAAACATGGGAATTTAAAGTGCTCTAGCGTATGTGTGGCCCGATTTACGTAATTATCCAAATCAGTATGAATAAGAGTAATTGCATTGCATGCTTCCGAAGGTCTCAACCCTGTTAATGTGTTAAACATCAACACATTTGCGTATTTTTGTGGAAGCCTTGAGTATGTGTCTTTTATCCACTTAAGCATATAATCAAGGTCTTTTCCATTATTGTAGAGAAAACTAAAATGTTGCAGCGAGTCAGAACCAGACCACTTAAGCTGGAACCTTTGTCTAATCTGCTGCCATTTATCATAACGTCCTGTATATTTAGCTAGGGCGGCAAGACTCTTCATTACATGAATACGTTTTTCGCCAGTTAATTCTAAAAGTTCGCTAGCGTCTGATTGTTCAAGTATCTGAAAATAGTTACGGGCATAATTGAACCTATCTCGTGTACTGCGTTGGTTATTTGTCTGCTTTAGGAAGCTTTCGAATCCTTTCCAGAATTTGGTATTGATATCTTCAGCATCAGTAACATCATTAATTCGGACTAGCCTTGACATGGCGGGGGTCGTTGGTTCAAATCCGACCCGGCCCACTTCGTATGTTGCGCGATTGTTTTCGTTTTCTCCTTCGATAAAGTTAAGCCTAGTATAGTCACGCTGCGCACATGTCAGCGGAGATACTAATGTATATTTTATGAAGCCAAATCGTTGTGCCATAGTAACAGATGAAGGACCAGATGTATACGGCAATACCTCTGGTGAAATAGCACCATATGGAATATGCGTTCTGTGGGAACCAAATAAAAAGGAAATACGTTTTAGCAGCAGTACTAGTTCGGAGAAATCAGATGAGTCTACTACAAATGTTTCAGCAAGCTTTTCTTGATATGCTGCTGACTTAGAATAATATCTATAATCTAGATCTTCCCAGCTGGAAAATGCCAGCAGACGTAAGTCAACTGCAATGAAAGCTCGCTTCCTCATTTTGCGTCATTATCTTATCTTAAATTCTAGGCCAACCTTCCTAGCCTTTAAATAAATTCCCATTAGTGAGTAATCATTCTTGTATTATCTTATAGAGGTCATAGCATGTTTGAGCAAAAAGTCAAGTTAAATATACTCCTACAGGAAATGAATGTAATGAGAGATAATGTTTGGTATTATCCTTATGATGGTGTTTTTCTTCATATCTTTATTAGTGATTGGTTTTTCTGCCGCGATATCTTTTCAGAATGCAAATGCTGCAAGTAATGATAATCGTAATTCCTGCAGACCACATCATGGTACTTCTGACAACTCAGGAAAATGCTCACCTTTTCTTCTTCCTTTTCCTTAAGATGGCCACTACTAATGAGTTCGGGAAAATGCCGTGAGCCGAATATACATACGAGCAGTTCGAAGCAATATCTATTAGGATTATTAAAGAATTACCTCAGAACATCATAATACGGATAGCTTCGTCAGTATGGACGTTGGGGAGCAAAGATATTAGGGATGTTCTGAAGATCGCCAAATTATGCAATATATCAGATGGAGAAGAGGATATAGCTAGACTCATAAACATCCATTACAAGTATCGTAATGGAGTACCAAGAGAAATCCAAACAAGAAGAAGCCCAAATTCTTAAATTATATTTATTTTATATTTAATCAATCACTATTTTTTGAATAGGAAAAGGATTATGGGATAATAATCGAAATATACTGTAAATGTAAAGAGTATTGTTAATCTTTATAAGAAAAGAAGCAGATTATCTGAGTAGCAAATATGTGTGGTGGAATCTCTTTGATGGGTCTATTTATGGCAACAGCAGTATTAGCTACTACATATGCCATTACAACATTTGGTCCCCGACTATCTTTACAAAATAAGATAAAGTCCATGAGAACTAAAATGAAAGAGCTGATGCTAGCTCATAACAATCAAATCATATCATAAGATAGTGTATGTATCCTTCCCTGAAATTTTGTTATTAATTAGATTAGGTACGTTCCCAAGTTAATGAAAATGTAATTGACTGGAATAAGTGGAGTATTTGATTTTATAGGTGCTGGAACAATTTTTGTCGTCAATTTGATCGGGGATGAAGATAGTGGTTAGGATAATGTGTTAGACATCCCCGTCATCTATGGAATACCATAGGTAAACATTTACAACTTGGAAGATTCTTTTCAAATTTGCATTTCCGTGTATGGGTATACTCAAAACCATCCATGCTGCCACGAAATGCCGAATTCTGGGAAGCCATCATTAATAAGTGACATACACTGCAAGATCGGGGAAAAACAGACGAGCAAAGAATAATCTTCTGAATATATAGTTGAAAAGGTATAGAGTCACAGCTATATGCCGCCCCGAATTTCTTGTTTGGCCGGGGATGTCGATTAAAATTTCTACAGACCATTTTTTGGTGCTTATCTTCATTAAATCGTTTTAGATAACAAAATACTGAATCTTGGTTAAGCAATGGATTAATTTGTTAACTTTTCCATTTAGTAGAAAATATGACAAGACGCATAAGTATAGCTACCACAAAATGGCAAACAATAATAGCTCTTGCTTCGATGCTGGTCACAACGAGTCTGATTATAGGAACATCAAATGCATTCGCTGCTAGCGGCGACAATAGCAGTAGTAATCATGGCTTTGACATAAAGGACTTTAAAATAACAACCTTTGGAATTCAAAATCACAATCCCTTCTTGAAAGTAGAAGGTACCGCGGGCGGAACAAAACCATCAGACCACAATACAATATATGGATATGTGTTTAAGACAGATAAAGGCATATTTGCTGTAGTATCACACTTTGGTAAAGATAGTAGCGAGCAATCAGGACCAAACGACTTGGACTATCATGCACACAAAATAACATTAGATAAGAACAATTGTGTTTCTTCTCTTAAAGAAACTGGAACAGCAGACCTAAGTGGAAATACAGTTAAAGTACTTGATACTGGAGCAAACAAAGTAAACAGTGTTCTAACAGCAAAGCTAACTGTAAATAACAATCACGACATATGCGTGGATAAAGTGTTTGATTCACAAGGCTAAGGTAAGATAGAAACCTTCCTTTTTTTATTTTGATAATGATTTATCATCAGAAATTGATTTAAAAACATCTGCAAGAGGTATGATGCTATTAGTTTTGCTATATTGTAAATACAATGCTTCTATCTTCATACTTTAGTTACCTTCAATAGCTATTTTTGTCCTAGTAAAAGCACTTTTAGTGGAACAAGCACTTTTACTAGAACAGCTGCAACTTTAGCTCATAGTAGTTATTGTATTCGCCATTCTTGCTATTTCTTCATTTTTAACTGGTTTTTGTATGAAGTACCTTTTGCCTTCCTCAGGAAACGCTTCTTTTCTGAATGGTTCATATTCTTGTAATTCAGTTAGAGCAGTCAAAAAACACACTTTGACTTTGTCATCTATCTTTTTTATTTTTGTATATAACTCAAAGCCATTCATTTTTGGCATCTTGATATCAAGAATCAACAAGCTATACAATCTTTTTCTAAAATTTTCTAATGCCAAAATAGGATCATTAAATGAGTGAACTTCAAATCCATAATCTTCTAAGGTTATCTTTAAAGTTGCGGTAATGTCGAGTTCATCATCAACAATCAAAATCATTTTTCTCTTATTTGTCATGTCTTTGAGCGTATTACCCGCTTTAGAGTATTGAAGTAATTTGAGCTAAATTACATAAGCATTCGTGGTAATAGATAGAAAAATTATC
This sequence comes from Thermoproteota archaeon, assembly GCA_046732115.1. Classification (GTDB taxonomy): domain Archaea; phylum Thermoproteota; class Nitrososphaeria; order Nitrososphaerales; family Nitrososphaeraceae; genus JAFAQB01. The sequence continues at coordinate 2,765 of JBKPMK010000034.1, read as the reverse complement.
CGGCAGTGGTAATTGTTTTGCTTTTTCCCTTGACAGGCTCGTTGTGCTGAGAACCAGCTAATCATAAAAGAAAAACCACTGATTTTCGGGGAAAGCAATTTAGTTTGTCCCGTGTCCCTATCAGCCAACTATAAACATCCACGTAATAGATAAGCGGGGAAATATAGTATATTTGGTGATGGTATATTATACTACTTAGAGGTAATAAGGAATGGCATAGATAAAGACAGAGAAGGTGTCAATAGCTGATGAGCTAACGAAATTAGCTAATCTAAAAGACAAGGGAATAAATAAATTTCAGAAGATGAGTTTCAGCAAATGAAACAATATTTGATAAAGAAGAAGACATGATCAGCAGAGCATTGACGATTCTAGTCATTATTGGTTCGTTTTCTATTGTAAGCACATTACAGATTCCCCCGAAAGAGCTCACACATTGCTGGTAGGACAACCTGCCTGTGTCCTTAAATTATATTGTATTTTTCTGAGCCTTTCAAAGCTTCTTTTCACAATATCTATTTTCAAATATTTTTGAGATCTTGGTTATGCAGTTCTCGCTATAGCCATTCTACTTCTTATTTCAGTAATCATGATCTTAACGTGTTCTCCTATATTTCCACCTTTGACAAATATCACACGGCCTTGTATCCTAGCGATACCATCTCCGTGGTCGCCAATTTGTGTAATGTCTACTTGATATTCTTTGCCAACTTCGAGTTCTGTTGCATCAGCAGACTTTCTATTGAATCTCGGTTCACTAATACTGCTGTTATTACGTCCATCATATCTAGTGCTTCTGCTCTCGTATAGTTGTCTATTTCCAAAACTAGTTCGTGGTGGCAGAGGACTGTCATTTTCATGTCCTGGATGCGATCTTATATGATTCCAGTATTCTGAATTCGTGATTGCATTTTTGCAGACAGGACAGTTTGCATAACCACATTTATGGTATCCTATAAAATTGGGATGAATTCTTTGGTTGCACTTGTCGCATTTATTGTTATCCTCATTCTTTTTCAAAGTATTCGTTACAGCAGTCACATAGAAGCATCTCTTGTACTTATCATATCGTTAGATTGGAGTCCGTTGCAAAAGATTTTATAATTAGGAATAATAGCAGAATTTGCATTAAGTATCATTAACTTCTACTCTTCTTATATCTATACAACAATTTCTGCTGTAGCGAACCTCTCTCCTACTGAGGTAACCTTTGCCTTTACATCCTGTCCGATTCGTCCATCTTTTACAAATATAACAAAGCCTTGTATCCTAGCAATGCCATCGCCTTTTCTACTAGTCTCCGTGATATGCACATCGTATTCCTTACCAGTCTCGACTGGTTTTGATCCGAAGCTTCTATTTCCATAGTTGCTGCGGCCATATCTTGTTCCTGACGTATAGCTCATTAATAACTCAGAAACACTGCTTTTATTCCCAATATGAATGGACGTTTTACAATTGAGATGACCGAAGATACACTACGTGCTAAAATATGGTACGCGACCCTCGTGCTTATGGCATCGGGGCTTGTGGTTAGTAGTTAGGCTACTTCAGACAGTAGAGAGCTATGAGTGCTTGTAGATATCAGCAATTATTATTATTGAATACTTTCTGGAAAGAAATCAATCAAGTCTATAATCGAGATCTTTGATTGATGTTTCATCTATTCTAATGCTACTTTTATGGGGATCGACATTAAATTTTGAATCTAGTTCTTCATTATACTTTCAATCTAGTTCTTCATTATACTTTCAATACCTATCCCAGTTAAATCAAAGGTCATAATTGTATCAGGAGAACCTTGTGCAGCATAAGTGACTTTTACTGTTATAGTCATATAGCTACATTATAATTTATTATTTATCTCTATTCTGATTAGTCTAATGATTAGATATATCGTTACATGTGGAATACCATATTTAGCACATGCTATACATTCCATTCCCATTCCATTTTCCATCTGACAACCATTTGACATGTATTTGTCCTACATTTGACGCTTACTTTATAGCTATGTTATAGTATAATTATACATGGAATGCCCGCCCCTATAAACGAGATTGTCAAAAGAAGAGTAATCCAGCAGTGGCTAGCGTGGGAAGCTCGCGAAAAGATTACCGCTGATAATGACATAGGTGCTGGAACCATTAGTATAATAGTTGATGATTATAAAGCGGGGCTTGATAATCTCGATCTTGATTCATTTAGAGAATTAACGCTAGAGGCGAAAAAAAGAGGTATGTCTTCAGCTGATCTAGCTTCGTTTTATAGATTGTACAACTTCTTCAGGAATTCGGGGGCAAAGGAAAATGAGATCGAGTCATTCATTACCAATATTAATTCTGGTTATATTCCCCCGGTTAAAGCAATTGAGCTAATAAATCAAATACATGAGATTACAAAATCACAATCTGTTTCCCCCGAACAACTACAAAATTATGTCAAAGAAAAATATGAACAAAAGAAAGAGATTGTACACGACATTCAACAAGCCGATGCTATACTTCAGAGTAAGAATGTTACTATTGAGGCTATTAATGAATATCTGAAACTAAGTGATGAACTTGACAAACATGGTCTATCTGCAAAGGATACTGATAAAGTATTGAATCTTCTGCTAAACGCTAATAATGGATACAACGCCAGAAGTTGTGTAAATACAAAGTGAACACACGCTCCGTCGAATTCGCAATTTCGGGGGCCTTAAACCACTAGTATTCGCATAGCGGCATATAGATTCAGGCCATTCTAAAAATAATTTATAC
>JBKPMK010000033.1:0-12467 GCA_046732115.1 Thermoproteota archaeon | reverse complement strand
ACAGTTTATCAACAACGCTTGTTTAGTTGACTTTATTAAACAAAGTTTTAAAGATGCACTAAAATATGATAGTTTTTTCATGAAGAAGGAAGATGGAAAAGTCAAAGAATTATGGGGGGTAATTGACAGATATCCATACTCCACTACATTTGCCTATAGAATTACTCTTGTATGCAAGTAATAATATACAAGAGACATTTCATTGCATCCGTCACACAATCATCTTTCATTATCCTGTTCTTAACAACTTTATGGCCATATAGTAGCTTTGTATCATTAGAACATGGAACGCATTTGTTTTGAACAGGATCATACTCTCCATTTTTACATGATGGATTTGGAATGCATTTGTTTTGACGTCCATACCAGCTGAGGGCGGTATAAACATCAATACACTAGTTAGGATTCCTATCCATGCAGTAAACTTGCCAAATAGATTACTTCTCAGTATAACATATGAGACTGTCAGAAGAGCAATAGCACCCAGGATATAACTTACATCAAAAGCAGTTCCTTGCCATGTTGTAAGCATGCCCTGGCCTGCTGCTAATGACGTAAATCTTTCCATGTCAGTGATAGCAGCTGTATATTGGTTGCTCAAAGAAAGCATCTCAAAAGCTACTGTCGATGAGAAGTACGTTGCTACACTTACAATCTGAAGTAGCAAAGCAGTTGCCATGAATGATTCATTGATTCGTACGCGTTAAATAGTATCTCTCATATATGCTGTTATAGCACCAGTTTAAATATTATTCCTCGTATGATAGATTTTAAGTAGAAATAAGTGCTGCGAACTGTTATATAGAAAAACTACGGAAGTTTCGTTTATATATTACTTCCTAAAATTCATGGTAAGCAAGGAGTAATTATGGTTTCAGACCATATCTTTGCTCCTCGTAAATTTCAAATACTAATAACAGGGCCATGGTCTCATTGGGCTAAAATATTATTTGAGAAATATTACCTCTGGAAAATGAAGCATGGTGTTACATATTTTCCTTAAGATATGATCATGACATCCACTATTGATTCAGAACAGCTTACAAAACTCCTCAGAGATCCTATAATTGTAAGAATAGTGAGCATATTAGATATTGCAAGTTTATCAATACTAGAATATAATTTGACTCGTAAGGACATCAACTATGCATTATCAAGTGGAGTTATAGCTGTTGATAAATCTGCTGAGACACATCACATATTCAAAACTTAAATATACTTGTTAGTGGAGATTTTTATTTTCACAATTTTCTAAGTAGTAAAGTAAAGCTAACTGGCGTAGGGCTATCTATTTTAGAATCTATAAAAGGCAAAGAGAAATAATAGAATAACGATATTATTCTTCCAAAGAAAAACCAGAAGCAACTACAAATATCTCTTTTCATCATATCATTATTTGTCTCATCTTCTTTTAGAAATATCAAAATAGTCTACTAGAGAATGATCATAGTTTTATTATTATCCTAATCTACATTTTATCCATATCGATATGGCAGCGGCAGATGATAACAACGATAATGACTCATATGCTATGACATTGGATACTATATTGAAGACATGTGAGAATGGGTGCACAAAAGATAAGATAATACAAGAAACGCAACTGTCACACGATCAGCTAAGAAGAATTATGGCAGAGATGGTAGACAAGGAGTTATTACATTACATTGAGGCATCTAGTGCATATATCACTACTGATAAGGGGTACATATTTCTTAATAGAAGGCAGCAGCAGAACACTTTCCATAATAATTTCAAGATAATCGATAATAAGATTGAGACTAAAGAAGAAGAATTGAATTCAATAGCAAGCAAACAAAACATAATACATAGAAAATTACAACTATGGACCAATAGATATCAAAATGAATTTGCCATAAGATTAACAGGGGATTCAGCAATATCAATATCTGGCGATGATGATAGCGACAGAAGCAACATTTTTCTAGCATCTACAAATCCTAAAGAAGATTATATTACCGTAGTAGCAGAAACTGATTATTTTGAGGATTTAAAGCGTGGCTGGGAATATGCCCTAAGTCATTTAATAGAACAATATAAACATGAGGTTCGTACTGTATCTTTGAGAACAATATGCACAAATAAAGCAAATAACAAGGCATTTTCCATTAGGCTAATTCCTTACATTAAATGTGGATATTGCAACTCGGAGTTTACAACTGAAAAAGAAAAAAATGAACATGAATTAGAATGGCATATCTAATTGAAGATATTTGCGCTGCATAGGAAAAAATTTAACCACTGCCACTCAATTAGAAACATATGATATTAAGATGATGATCTTTTCTATTGGTTCTCGACACATTATCTTAGGCGTCAAGATGAAGGAATAATTCTATACAAACCTCCTCGAAGCGTGAGAATATACAAATAGCCATCATCAGGTCCTATCTGTATATCTGTAATCGTACCAAATCCTTGTCCTAATACTGCGCCTCCTTCTTTGAGGTCTTCTGGTATAGTTGCTGTTTTGTCTGAAAGAGAGCCATTTAATACCAATCCTGTTCTATTTTCGTTTGGTTTAAGATTGTATAGGCGGCCCGTATTAACATCTCCTATAAATATAGTATTTTCATACTGCCTTCCTAGTTTGTCGGAGGTTAGAAATTTAAGAGCAGTTGGACCTATGGTTTGAAGCGTTGCAAGTTCTGGAGCTCTATATTTTCCTTTTCCGTCAAAAGTTACCAAGCCTTTGGGAGGATTGTTGCTATCAGCTCCAATGGCAGCTCCTGGTTTAGAACCTGCCTCCCATATTCCTGCTACCTGTGACCAGCCACTATTGAAGCCTGGATTAACCAAATTAATCTCATCTCCAAAAGTATTACCATTCTCTGTATCCCATAAATTACCAGTCAAAGGATCAAAATCCATTCCAAAAGTATTTCGTAGACCATATGCATAGTACAAGGCTAGCGGGAGCGTCCCATTTCCCAATGGAGGATTATCTACTATTTGACCATCTTGTGTAATTCTTAGTATACCACCAGTTCCATCAGGTGGAATACCATTAGGATTATTTTCTGACTGGCCATTATGACCTGCAACATCCCCAATACCTACGTATACATTATTGTCCGGACCAATTAGTACTTTGCCACCATTATGGTTTTTCTCAGTGCCTTCTCTTCCTGGAGGTGGAGTAGCTGGAAGGTTAAGTAGCAGTAATGGGTTTGTCAGTTTAACATTATTTAAATCCAAATCGTATCTGTAAAGACGATTGCCAGCCGGTGGTATTCCTGAACTGTTAGTATTTGTGTTTATGTTTGTGTTTGCAGTAGAATTGTTAGGAGCATCATCACCAGTTTTTCCTCCACCAGACTCAGTATAATATAAGAATGCATATGAAGGGCCACCATTACCATTATCGTTATTTTTTGCAATAGCAATTCCAAGCAATCCTCTTTCACCTTCTGTAGCAACAGGAACTCGAAGTACAGGTTCTGGAAGCATTTTCCCATTCACTATTCTATGTACTATGCCTGTATCCTTCTCTAAGACCAGAACGTCATTTGGCCCTAGAAATGCCATACTCGTTGGCAACTTAAGTCCTATCAAGATTTGTTCCACTTTTAGATTCGGATCATTGAGTGTTGGCCCTCCTGGAGCAGGAGGAGCTCTGGTGTTATGGACTATAGGAGGTGGTGGTGGAGGAGAAGGAGTAGGTTGGGAGATTGGAGGAGTAGGAACTGGAGGTGGAGGTGAAGTTGGGGATATAGAATTATTGATACTGGGAATAATACCTGGTAATTGAATTTTGATAATACCGCCCTTACCATAAAGATTAAAGTTAGTAGTCCTGGTAGAAACAGCAGCCGCAACTTGAATTAAATGTGATATATGCGATAATGGTTGAGGGCTAATAACAATATTATTATTACTACTATCATATTCAGATAGAATTATAATTATAGCCAAAGATAAAACTGCATAGAAAAATGAAGATGTTCTAAACGGGACCAAATAATGCATTGTGACGTTTCTTGTTATCATTATATTTGTTTATTAATCTTAGGTAACTGGGTTTAAGAGGATAATTTTATTGTATGATTTAGCTGGTGGTAGTTGTCGTGCTAAATAATCCATACTTTTTCTTTTCTATATTTTATTATTATCTTATCCTAATGCAGATGCTATTATACTTTGTACGCTGTCCCCTGATCCATGTGATTTCTTTGGTTTACTCTTTGTTATTGGTTTGGCATGGTTTACTCCTTACTTTGTACTGCACTATTATATGCACCGACAAGCCGGTTATTTGTTTTCATATGAATGGATACTCAAAGCAATTATAATAAAATAGGAGTAACTTAGATTTCCTAGCGGTGAACTTAGTTCCCCTACAGCTTTAAATATTGTGTGAAGCCTTTATATGCCATAGGTGAGTTTTATCTTATCTTATCTTTTCAGTATCTTTTTCCTTAGTGGCATTATTATTAATGCCTCTATAGACTTGTCTACACCTACAAATATTAGAGCGACTCCTACTCCTAATAAGATACCACCTACTACATCTAGTGGATAATGTCCTCCTACATATACCCTGGATATACATACAAGAGCTGCCTCTAAAGTCAAAGCTAATGATACCACAAGCTTTCTTGGCGTGTTGTTAAATACTAGCAAGGCTACAGTTGCACATCCTTTGCTATTACTCCCCCCGTCCAGCCACCTAATATGAACAAGAGTATAATTGCAACAGGCCAAAATACTTCTCTTCCATAATTTGTTAGCAAAATCATCAATTGATTAAGCACTTTAGAGTGTGAATTGTTTATTTGCAGAAAAAATATAGAATCTGTTCTTATGATGTATGAAGAATATCCATTATTGTTGTTGCCAGTGCTACGATTGAAATTGATTTTTGGAGAAACCAGTATAGAAAGAGTAACGAACAAAGCAAGTAAAATTGCAGATGCAACAAAATATTTCTTCAACCTAAACAAACAGCCTTTTTTGAGTTATAAATAGTTGCAGTGTCAAAAATCCTAATCTTGCTATAAAGGTAGCAGAATGAAAAATAGGAGGAATTAGAAAGATGTGCTTTGTTCACTTTTTAAATTTAGCTTTCGTTCCTAGTTCGGATTTTTCGCACTTCATATTCCGGACAACTTTTGAAGAACAATTTCGAATAATAAACCAGCATTGAGGACTTACTTTGAGAAGGTAGAAGTACTGCATAGGCTATATATGAGATTAGTTTTGTAATTTCAGTAAGATATTTTGACTTTATTCCTTTATCCTTATCTGTGCACTAAATAGAAAGTTCAAAATTGTATTGGTTGTGCTCTCAGTACCATACAATACTTCTGTCCTTTCAGACTTGGTATTTGACGAAAATGGTGAAGGTACTGACACTATGGCTATAACTACTGTCTGCTCTTATATAAAATACCATTGCGTTAATTTAGCTCCGCATTCAGTCTTTTAACCAAATAGTCTATTTCAACTAGTTTTTATAAATCATCCAAAGCTTACTTTGGGTGTTTTTAATTCTGCTGCAGATATAAAACAGACCCCGACATTTGCATCCAATTCCACTATTCTCTGACATAGTTCAAAACCATTCATGCCTGGCATATAATCATCAACTAACATTAGATCGTAAAATCAATCGTCTCTTAAGGCAAGCCTATGGTATGGATTTGTTCTTCACATACTATACACATAAACCTATTACAACTCTCACACCATTGAATTTCAGTTTCACTATTACATGCATCGCATCTTGGTCCTTTCCCTCTTGAGATTGCTTGTAGTATTGAAAATGTTAGACCTGGTCTTCTTGTATACAAAAGAAACTTACCCAGATCTGTTACGGTTACTATACCTCTTACCTCTTTATTTTCATCAACTATTGTAAGCTTGCGTATCTTGTTTTTCAACATAAGTTCTGCTGCTTTTTCTACGGTGGTTGTAGGCTTTGTTGTTACAAGTGGATGTGAAGCCAAGCTTTCAAGTAATGTATCACGATGATATCTTCTTACTAGATCTCTTTCTGTCACTATGCCAAATGGTTTGTTATTATTTTTAGTTACAATAACACTTCCTACTTTCCTTTCAGTCATAAGAGCTGCTGCATCAGCTGCAGTTTTTGAAATATCTAACGAAACAACATCAATAGACATTATTTTTTCTATTTTAGTATTTCTTTCTTTCTCTAATAATCTCATTGCATTTGGTAGTTTGTTAGTTATCTGTTGTACCTCATTTGAAGGAATATCAAGTTCTTGAGCTATATTTTTGATAGATAAATCAGAATAGCGATACAAAAAAGTTAGCGCTTCTTTCTTTCTTAATGTTTCCTCTTGTTCTTGTTCTTCTTCTCCATCTCTGACAGTAGCACCATTACTATCATTTAATTTCATTATACATCACATATCTGTTGTTGAGTACTAATACAGTTTGCTAATACTGGGATGAAATAAGTATAATGGTTTGCAATAGAGTATTCGTATGTAATTAAAGAGAGATGGATGTTATCTTTCAATAAAATAACTATCCATTAACAACAACGTCAATAGCCGATGAGACACCATTAAAGCTAATCACAGCCTTCCAGTGCGGAGGATTTATCATTCAGTGCCAGGTTAGATTGATTGTTGTTTTCTTTATTTTCATCGACATGTAAGGAAGGAAAATATCTTGTAACTGTATTCTGTTTATTTTCCGTTTACAAATATTATCTCTTATTCAAAAAAGTGTTACTAGATGCACTTTTTATGATGATGTAAAAGACCAATTCATAAATGCTAAACCAATACTAGACAAATATGGATTTAAGGGTACTTTTTTTATAGTTTGCAACTGGGCAAATACAAACGCTTCACGTATGACATGGAATGATATAAGTCAATTGTACAGAGAAGGACATGATATAGAATCTCATTCTACTTCGCATAAGGTTCTCGACAAACTATCTCCTGCTGCTTTGGAGTATGAAGTAGGTCAATCAAAGCAATGCCTTCATGATCATATTGGAGTCTATCCTACTGTATTCTCTCCTCCACATGGCAGAGGATCAAAGAATGCAACTGTGATTGATACGATTTCTAAATATTATGACTTTTCTATTGGAGGCTTTGTTACTGGCGCTATGTTCTTACACTGCGATGGTTGGAAACAACGACAGGAGCAACAAACTGATTGCAGGACATATTCTGATAATGGAACGCTATGCAAACAGATATGATATCAAGGAAAGAACCCATAATGCTCTGGATACACGCTACTCACACAATGACACTCAAATATTTAGTAGATTTGTTGAACTGGTGAATAGCCAGCTTAGTTTCAACAAAAATGGAGTAATAAATGCAGTTCCTATTATAGGATACCATGATATAGATAACAACCAGACAATTACTAGTACTGATGTAAATTTATTTGACGCAGAAATGAAATATCTGCACGATAATGGATTTAAAATCTTGACTATGTCTGACCTAGGATATGATGAAAAGAGCAATTATCTCTACATAAAAGCACTCTAACGAAGAGAGCAGTGAATACATCTGAAATAGGTATAAATATTCTCATCGAAGTGTGGCCTATTTGTTATGTATTAACGAATTAATTCTAGGCTAACTATGTTAAGTCAGTTTTAAGTGATTCATTTATCCGCAGTAGTATTTAAGGGAAAGGATATGAGAACTATTAACCTACAAAATATATCTCTTGGCATCATGCCTATGACTACAATTATAGCCGCTAATATAGTGTTAGCTATCATAATAACAGAACTTGGAAACTTTGGTATTGCTAATGGTCAAGTAAACATACCATCCTTAACGCCACAACAAAAAGCAGCGGTATGTGATCCTAATGATAAATCCGTAAATGCAACTGAATCAAAGATATGTGGTGTTCCAGTGACAGTGGAGTCGCCGTCAAACTCATCAAATATGACAACAGGGGCTCAAGCACCATCACCACCAGCAGTTGGTCCTTCTGGCTAGAAGAAGCTATTTCTTTTATCTGCCAAAGTCCCAAGGATAGTTTACAAAGGTAACTTTGTTAATTAACGGAGTTAAGGAATACTAAAAGTTAGTAATTACACAGGTCAAATCATATTCTAAATTGAATAATGCTTTGCTCAGTTCCATTGCTATTGGAGTATTCTGTATAATCGCTCTATTGCTTATCATATTTGGAATCCCTCAACAAATTAAGATGATTTCTGGTTTGCAACAGAAAGAACAACCGAAGGCGCCAGCAATATCATTATCACCACGGCACCAACAGTATCAACAACAATATATGCAAATTGATAACACTAACAACAATATCAACTTTAATCGATCTATCAACACCAACACGAACAACGACAAAAATACTACAAAGCTAGCAATACTAACATTTGGTGATACACTAAAAGGTCAAATCACAACAGCAAAGCCAATACTGGACAAATACGGATTTAAAGCTAGTTTTTTTATTACATGTGACTGGGTAGGACTTCAGAAATCAAAAGATCCGCGTATGACCTGGCAAGATATATCACTATTACAAAAGGACGGTCAAGACATTGAATCTAAAACCATGACACATAGAGATATGTCTCATTTGTCTGCTGCAAATTTGAATTTTGAAGTAGCTCAGTCGAAGAAATGTTTATCTGGTCATGGTATTAGTAATGTCTCAATTTTTGCTACACCACATGGCGATGAGTGGAATAACTCTACCATAATAAACGAAATCTCAAAATATTATACTCTTGCTGATAATGGGTTTGCGCCTTTTATGTTCTTAAAGTGTGATGGTTACAAAAGCCAATCTAGCCAGACTGATTGTAGAACCTATTTTGATAATGGTACATTGACCTTTGCAAATAGATATTCGATTAGAGAATGGAGCCATAATGCTGTAGACAGAAAGTATAATTATAATGATGCTTCGATATTTCAAAGATTTGTACAAGAAGTTAACAGTCAAGAAGTGTATAATAAAAATGGTGTAATAGATGCTATTCCTGTAATTGCATATCATGATATAGATTATGACAAGGCTATAGATAGCACAGATGTCAATTTATTTGATCAAGAAATGAAGTACTTGCATGATAATGGATTTAAAGTGATACCAATGTCTGATATAGGATATAATGAAAGTACCAAGTATATGTATATAAAATAATGACCAGTATTGATGTACCAGCCAACCTTCTTACTGCTACTAAGTACTGCACAAAATTTTGTGTTATAAAAGACTTATCATCGTTAGCGTTTATTTTGTTGTTGAACACATCAAGCACATCTATGTTGGTATGTTTGATTTTTCCTTCAATATTTTCATGGCCATAATCTGTTCTTATGTTCAGGGTGTGTATATCACTTTGAACATATCCTTCCTTAAGTGGAATAGCTATTTTTAATGCCTCATTTGTAAGATGTCCTTTGTCAAAGACAGAACTATATTGCATTGTGAAATCTTCAATTTCGTTATTTTTGGACAAGTAGATACTCAGATACTCATATCTAGTATCTCGTTACCAGATATTGGAATCTTGGCCCAAGCCTTTAACTTTTGATTGTATGTTATATATCTATGGTGTAACTTTTTATTGTCTTGGGGTGGGAGGAAAAATAGCTCTGCACAATAATCATAAACATAGCTTGGAAATTTTCCAGTCATCATTAGCAACCATTTTACCCTTTCCAAGTATTTGAGTCAAGCATTACTACAATATGTATTAAGAATACATTCAATACTGTAACATACTGATGCTTCTTGACCTGATATTTTTTGCTTCTAGGAATCGGAGTGTCTTACTTATTGCTTATCTTTGTTCTATACATAAGGGTAGGAAAACTATCTCCACTATCTCCACGATCTCCACTTTTGTTTATTTTGTCAAAAGCAGCAAGACTTGAGCTGCTATTGGTGGAGATATTCAATTATGTATCTCCACTAATGATTAAAGTATCTCCATTTTTTTATCATCAAAGGAGGGTAACAGTGAGTGCGGTGGAGATATAGCAAAAAATGCAGTGTCATTACCTACACTACTTTTACACCTGTTTTAAGCATCAATTTGCTCTTGGTGGAGGTAGTGGAGATGGTGGAGGTATTTTGCATACTAAAAGTATAGTGATTGTATAATACAGGAAATACTAGTCATAATAGATATCATAGTAGTGATTAGAATACTTGATTTACTGTTGTTTCGCCAGTTTCCTCCTCTTGCTCTTCTTCTAGTTGATCTTTCTTCATCGTAATCAGGCTCATTTGATTTCTCTTCATAAAGTAACCAGCTAATTACCTCGCTTATTTCTTCATAGACATATAGTTTGATGACTGTTAAACAATTGATTCTTCCCCTTAATCTGCAAATACTTTAAATATTTTTATTATAGTGTGAGGTACAATGGAAAATATTGAAAAAGAGATAGTAAATGAACCTAAATAGCCAACGGCTAAAGCAGGTAGTCTTAGCTGCTTTGGCCGATAAAGATGTGGTAAAAATCTTGGATTGTGCAATGTTTAAAGACAAATGTGTTAATGATATTATAAAAGAGTGCGATATACCGCATACTTCAGCGTATAGAAAAATTAAATATCTTCTTGACCAGGGATTAATTGTATGTACTAGAATAGAATTTACAGAAGACTGCAAAAAGTTTAGCTTATTCAAAAGTGTATTCAAATTACTTAACATCAAATATGAATACAACAATCTAGTAGTAGAAGGAGAATATAATATAGATCCAATAGAAAAAATCTCACAGAAACTATTTTCAATTGAGTAATAAAATATTAAATCCATTAAATCATAATACAGGTGGAAGAAATTTTGTTTGTTTGTTTTGTATGTATATACCTGACATGTACATGTAACTACACGTTAGTTATTGGTCAAAGTTATCCACTAATCTGTGCTGACTACTTCGGAAATACGAAAACCTCAACCATATCATTATACTAAAGAAAATCATGGATATAACATGAATTTGTAATCCAAGATTCCGTAGATTCTGAGACATGAACAACCATCTGTTCTCTTGCAGAGTATTTGCAATTTCTCCAATAATCCAAATTATAACAAATATTGAAATTTGTGATTGAAAAGTCTTGATACTTTTAGATTTAAATACAATCCACAAAAATATGCTCAAAGATACCAAAAGCAAAGGCAGAGTTAGATTCTGCGAATAATTTAGAATGTATTCTAAAGAGGTCATATACTATTAAAGCCACCTTTTTGTTTTCTTAATACAATCAAGGAATTTGGATGTAACATTCTAACTATCAGAATTGCAAATAGGATAAGTATTATAACAGATGATGGCTTGAAAAATCCCTCTGCAATTAAACTATAACCAAAAAATCCAAAAATATGGTAAAAACCATGTATGATAATAAATGTAGTCAACGTGAGTGTTAGTGCTCTTATTCGTAGCTTATTACCACTCTTTATGTTTATGCAAATATATATTGGAATTATTGCAGCGCTAAAAATAGCAATGGTACTGATAAGATGAAGACTTGCTTGGAGCAATGCGAATTTCTCTACATGTCTTTTAATGTTACATGGTATGAAAAACTTGCATTTTCTGCATTGATACACAGGTAATTAAAAAATGCAATTTGATGAGAAAGGAACTACTACATTTTCATCTACTAGTATATATCAATTGGCAAAAATCAGAAATATAGACCTCATACATTATAGGATAACAATTTTGGCAGCAGGCAAGTAATAACAAGAAGAAGAAGATGAACAAACTATGATGACAACGAAAAACAAGAAAGGCATCGATAACAATAACAAGAAGGTATATAGAATCTTGTTAGTCGATGATGAGCCTGATATTACCATGTCTCTTAACAGAGTGTTAGAAGACAATGGATTTGAAGTTGATGCATTTAATAATCCTGTATTGGCATTGTCGTCATTTAAGCAAGGACTGTATGCATTGACACTTATTGACTTTGCAATGCCAAAAATGAATGGATTTTAATTGTATAATGAAATAAGGAAAATAGATGATAAGCTCAAGGTCTGTTTTATTAGTGCATCTGACATTCAAAAAGATGACTTAAAAACAGCAATACCAGAACTAAATGCAGACAAAAATGTTATTATCAAAAAGCCAATTAAAATGTATGAATTAGCAAAGATTGTAGCTAGAAAGATAGAAGAAGATTAGACGAACAATATCGGCATTTACTTAATTGCAAAATAAGGTACAGGATAAATTAATTGCCATGTCACAAATTACAAAAATCTTCGGGGCGACTCCATTACCTTGAGGTGGCGTAGTTCCTTCATTACCTGCTGGAGCTGTACCACAACACCATAACTTTTTTGGCAAAATACCTGTAGGTTAAAGGTCTTATTATTTGACACTGCTGTATGGATCAGAATTCAACCTCGGTTAACTTGGTTATCTAACATTAATAATCCACAGAATTGTATTATACGATGCCAAGAGAACAGCCTTTGATTA
>JBKPMK010000032.1:0-1746 GCA_046732115.1 Thermoproteota archaeon | reverse complement strand
CCATCAAAAGAGAAATACATTAAGAAAATGCTATATATGTTGCATTCGCTTCAAAAACCATTTGATATAGAAGCATTAAGATGAAGAAAACGTTAAACGCATACATAGTTTAATCTGTCTTAGCATAAGAAAGAACATTCTGTGCAACTAAATAGTCACAGCAGTTCGTATATGATTTAGCTAAATCAGATTTAGCGTTTTATTATAAGCAGTGTATCGAAGGTGTTGAAGCAGTACTAAAGGAAACTTGGAAAATGTTTCATAATAATGACAGTGGATTGAAGGCAAAAGACAAGCTTTTAGCTTTGAAGGTAATAACCGATTCAAATGAAACTAAATTTGCATTGTTTGAACGTGGGCCTAATATCTTAATCACATATGATTACCCGTCAATAACAATAACTATTATAAACCTAAATGGAATATGTTAGCTCTGATTTAGTGCTTATATTTGGTTAGCATTGAAGTAGATAATGGAAAAATAGAATCAACTACAAAACTCGAAGCTGATTTGACCATTCCTTCCAACAATAATAATGATAAATACTCAAAGGGTATAGTTTTATTTGCTCATGGAAGTGGAAGTGGTAGACATAGTCCTAGAAATAAGTATGTAGCTGAAGTTTTACAAAAAGATGGGCTTGCTACTTTGCTAGTTGATCTATTAACTGCAAAGGAAGAAGAATCAGATACAAAAGCACAGAGTGTTAACTACAAAATTCCAGGGCTTGTGTTAAATAAGTTCAATATTGATCTGCTTGCGAGAAGACTTGTATCAATTACGGATTGGATTTTGCAAAATTCTGAAACGAGGGATTTTTCAGTGGGGTATTTTGGAGCAAGTACTGGAACAGCAGCGGCTATTAAAGCAGCAGTTCAAAGACAAGATAACAATAACAATAATGATATATTTGCTATAGTCTCTAGAAGTGGAAGGCCTGACTTAGCTGGACTTGACTATTTATCCAAAACAAAAACTTCCACACTTTTCATTGTAGGTGGAAATGATAGTAAAACGGTCATTGATCTAAATAAAGATGCATTAAAGCAGTTAGGCTCTGAAAAGAAAAAATTGGTAACAGTTCCAAATGCTACCCATTTATTTGAAGAACCAGGAACTTTAGAAGAGGTTGCAAGACTCGCAAGTGGTTGGTTCAGATGCTTTTATCTAATAAAGAATGAACATGATAATGGCAGATAGTCATACTCATTGCTATTTTCTGAGAGTATTCTTACTATCATTTCATGATTATAGATCGTCGCTAGTGAAAATGTAATTTCATTTTATAAAACTAACATAGTAGACTGTTCATCTATCTTCAGCAGCAATATGATTGATCTTTTAGGATTACTCGGAGATCAAATCAAATCTTAACTAACAACGATTTTAATGACTTATGCAATCAATAAACAATGCAAAAATCTTATTAAATTAGCATAAGTATTAGAGAGTAATGGACCATAAGCGTATTTACGAAGATATTATGAATAGCGATCCTAAGATAAGACTAGTAACTATCTGCGATTCAAATGGTAATATAATGCATTCAGGTCATAGAGAAGGCGTACAAAATTTGCTTTCACCGGAAGAGAGTAAAAAATCACTTGAACTGGCTGTAAATTCATGGAAAACTCGTACCACTCTTGCATCAAAAATAGGAAAAGGAAAATATGTATTGGCAGAATATGAAAAGATTAAACGTATTACTATGCCATTAGGTGATGAACATCTTCTCTATATAACTA
>JBKPMK010000031.1:0-1074 GCA_046732115.1 Thermoproteota archaeon | reverse complement strand
AAAAGAAAATGGAAGATTGGAATGAACTCAAGCCTGAAGGTAACAGACAAGACCTTTACCGTAAATTATCTTCGTCAACACGATTCAAACAATATTCATCCGTTCTTATCGTAGGACATGAACCATATCTTACAGACATGATAAGTGATATAATATCTGGTGGAAAGGGCGGAGATGGACATATTGTCTTAAAGAAGGCAGGACTTGCAAGACTGACAATAACTTCTTTTACACCTCCAAACTTACATGGCGAATTAAAATGGCTACTTACTCCAAGGCACATAAGAAAAATGGGAAAATAAATTTTCTTTGATATATGTAGGTAATATTACATACAAAATTAATGTATTTTATCATCACATGTTTAATCATCGTGTATACAGAACAATTAATAAAATGCAGTTCGGGTCTATGGCTAGAGAGATTTCAATACAATATAGTTGATATATACCCATGAAATGAACTATATCATCTATATGACATGTCAATTAGAATCTAGCAAGAAAATTATATAAATTTACATCAGAAACGAAATAAAGATCATGATGCTTACTCATCAGGACGGAAACAGCTTTGAAAGTATCGGTAATAGATGTTGGCTTTAATTCTGCCAAACTGGTCAATTATTATATAGATAAAGATCATTCATACTCACCATACAGTCAGGAAGGAGTGACAGTCAGACTTGGAGAAGGCGTTGATGAATCTAAATTTCTGAATGAATCATCTATTTGCCGCACTATCGATGCTTTAAAACTATTCCGAGATATTATCAAGTTTGAATCAGTAGATCATGTGCTTGCAGTCGCAACAAGCGCTGTAAGGGAGGCAACTAACAAGAATAATTTTCTTGCAGAGGTTTATCAAAAGACTGGTTTTCGGTTAAGAGTACTATCAGGCAAAGAAGAATCTCTATACTCATATGGTGGAGCGTTGAGGAGTATCTGTCTTCCTACTACACTTTTCTTTGATTTAGGCGGTGGTAGTTTGGAAATGGTGTATTCAGAAAACTTCAAAATTAAGAAAATTATGTCCCTGCCTCTTGGTGCATTAAGGCTGTCGCAACTTTATAAT
>JBKPMK010000030.1:0-3760 GCA_046732115.1 Thermoproteota archaeon | reverse complement strand
TAAATTCATTCAATAAAATAATAGGTTTGTCCACTTATTCAAATAGCAGATCAACTGTTTTGTCTTATGCAGCAATGTTCGAAACATTATGGAATGAGACAGAGTTATATGAACAAATAAAACAATCACATAGCAAATTAGGGATGGCAAATGAGCAGCTGCAGCGTCAGTACAAAAGCCAAAGAGACTTTGTTAATATTGCGGCTCATGAAATTAGAACACCAACTCAGTGCATTTTGGGATATGCTGAGATGTTAGATACGGAACATATAGGAAGCAAAAAATACGTAATCCCAATTCTAAGGAACGCTGAAAGACTTAGAAGATTGACAGAAGATATATTACGCTTGGCAAAGGTAGAAGGACGTCAGACATTAAAGCTAAACAAGGAACGATTCAACTTAGGCGAAGTAGTATTCTCAGTAGCACAAGATATAATTAACCAAAGTGGTAGTCGTAATGGAAAAAAAGCAAATCTACATTTTGTCGGGGGTAGCTTAGAAGAAGCGAGGGCAGAGGAAGATGATATTGTTATTGTTGTCGAAGCAGATAAAGGAAAAATAGTACAAGTAATTTCTAATATTTTATCTAATGCAATTAGATTTGCAAAAGAAGGTGATGTCATTATTAGTATAGAAATAAAGGATCAAGACGATGGCAAGAATAACAATAGCAATAAAGAAGAAGCCGTCGTTAGTATAAAAGATACAGGTACAGGAATAGACCCTGACGTATTTCCAAACCTGTTCTCAAAATTTGGTGTAATACACGAAACAAGTGGCAACGGTTTAGGTTTATTCATATCAAAAAACATAATAGAAGCCCATGGTGGGAGAATTTGGGCAGAGAATAATACTAGTGGTAAAGGAGCAACATTTTCATTTAGCCTGCCGACAAAGAATTAGCTTATATCGAAAGTCAATAATTAAATTAAATTTCTCCGACTTTTAAGTCACACATATTTATTGATATTTTATTGTGTTTCTATTATCTTTAGAGCTTTTCCATGATGTTCAATTAACTTTAGCTTTTGTTCTCTTAAGAAGGGAAGAAAAAAGTGGTATAAAGAATTAAGAGAACAAAGAGCAAGAGACATAGAAACTTGAGATGCTGTAATGCTAAGATAAATGAGTTTAAGAAATGCTTTTGATTAATAAATTACAAATATAGATAAAGCTAAATAATACGGCGATGATCCTACTTATACGCTGGGTTCAACTTCCTTTCGGCCCATCTTTATTTAACCTAAATATTGCGATGGTTGCTGTGTAACTACTAAACCTAAAAATGCTACTGGACTAGCAGCAATTAGTCCCTCAACCAATAATCAAAAGGCGTTGATGCGTAATAATGATAATGGTCCAACTCCTCCTCCATGTCCAGATAAAGCTCCAATACCACCAGACTGCACACTAAAGCCAAAACTTTGATAACCTAGCAGTCACTAAAGCGGCGGGAACGCATAGAAGCCCCGCCGCTTGGATATGTTAGAAGAGAAAGGTAACCACTCAGAAACTCTTCTACATATCCCATGCTTGGAACAGTAGTAAATAATACAACAAAATAATATTTAACAACTTTGGTAATAATACATCTAATGGATAATAACTAGCAGGGATCTCGAATT
Organism: Thermoproteota archaeon; assembly: GCA_046732115.1. Lineage (GTDB taxonomy): Archaea > Thermoproteota > Nitrososphaeria > Nitrososphaerales > Nitrososphaeraceae > JAFAQB01. Next base: position 2,133 of record JBKPMK010000030.1, on the reverse strand, counting down.
CCTACTAGCTGTGTGTATTTTGGTCTCTAGTAGTACTACTTGTCTGTCTCCTACCACTACTATCCAATAGATATATTCGTTATGGTAATATATATTCCGGCTACCTTCAAGTTAAGCATACATAAACAGTTTTCTTGAGTATATGCCATTACGATATCATCTTAATCAATAAAGTGTGATTGCACTCTGTGATGAGATAACCGTGTACTTTTATTATTTTTGCTTTCTATTCACTATTATTATAAAAGCTACTATGCCCATGGCGCCCATTATTGCTATTAATACAACAGGAATTAATAGCGGGAAGAGATGACTTGTATTAAAAACACCAAAAGGTTGGAAAGGAATTACCATCTTAAATGATGCTAAAGCAAGTGCAAAATAGTTTGAATTGACTTTGACAATAATGAGATTTATACATATCAGTCTGTTTATATCTTCTTCTGTATCCGTAGGATTACACATCTTGGCAATTTTCAAGACATCTCTTATATCTCTGCTTCCTGTTTTCCATACTGAAGAAGCTATCTGTATTATAGTGTTCTGAGGTAGTTTTTTAATTATTCTGAGTGATATTGCTTCGAATTTAACTCATACTAGTTAGATATACATATAAGAAAATCTAAGAAGAAGAAGGAATTGCATAATGCTGATGTAGGCTCCAAACCTTCTTACTCTTTGATAGATCCAAATCCAGATTCAATTGACATAGACGGCAAATTAATCAACAACGTTAATTTGGCTGCAAACCTCACAACACATCGTATTGGAACTATAGCCGATGGTCTTTCAAAACTAATTCTAATTGTTGAATCTAAGAGTTCATTACAATTTTCCATTAAAGACACAAGTCCAGATAATTCAACAAACGGAACGTTAAGTTCGCTTAAGTAAGCATCGAAAGATGATAATAAATCACCATCCTCTACTGCTAATGACAGTCCTCATAATATTAGTAATGGAAAATCAGTTGTTACTGTTGTATATACTCCTCCAGACTCGTTTAATCAAGATAAAGTAAGTAATAGAACTATTAACGTTAATATCTCAGATACAAATAATTCTGCTAGGCCGCTTCTTGAAATTCCAATACGGCTCTATCGTCCTCCTGTAGTAAGCCCTGAATGTCTAAGACACTCTTCGTTATCAAACATATTATCTCTAAATAAGTCATAGTCTATTTGTTACGATTTCTAAAAATTATTATAGGCCATAGTTTACAAAAGAAGTGTATGTAGATGACGTTGATTGAGCTCATCTTAGCCATATTTGTTAAACTTTTCGCTATTATATACAAATGGCTACATGACTATCTTGTCATAAACCTTGTGAACTTTGCAAAAGGTTTTGAGATGGCAATGATTGTCATAGCTGTAATATCGTTTTTATTGTATAACCTATTTTTGACAATAAAATATCTAAGAAAGCTGCCAAAATATTATGCTATAGAAATTATAGATATACATGGAAATAAAACTGCAATTGAAGGATTGAGACAAATTTTTGCCACCTATGATGTTGCAGAAAGTTATGCTCGGTTTTACCAAGACATCTACAAGGATCAATGTAAATTCAGAGTGACTGGTATTAAAGAATAAAGATCTCTGGAATTATTGATATTAATTCCATCTTTAGTGTTTCTTCATTTGATTCCAACTTTGTAGGTATCAGAAGCTTTATACATTTCATCTGGGATTGGTTTTCCTTTATATTGCTAGTTAGAGTAACTCTTCTAGAAATAGCAAAGATGTGTCATTCTACAATATTCCAATTCTAAAATGGTTTGCCTTGCAGTCTTTGAAGTAGCTCTTTACATATATTTTGTTGCTGCGAATATGAAACTAGCTTTTGTAAGTCTTTGAGTACTACCACTTTGAATGAATGAATGCTTCGCCTCGCATTTGAACACAATCATTACCTGTTTATTCTCCTGTTTCTAAAAATAAATCTAATTACTCTGATAAATGCACTATCGCTGTCCCCTTTTGATATGCTCCTTGCAATAACTGAAAAAACAATAGATAGGCCTGCTGCAGATGACATCAACCACAAAATATAGTTATCTACAAGATCTAGCCTTCCAGACCGTGCATCAGATATAATCCGCAAAGCTATAGTAAATAGCCCTTGACC
>JBKPMK010000029.1:0-2991 GCA_046732115.1 Thermoproteota archaeon | reverse complement strand
TGCTAGCTATTGGAATCGAGAGAGTAGCTGTTGGGATAGCATTGCGCCACTCTTCTAGAAGATCTAGTATAACTAATATTGTACTTGGTCTGGCAGTAGTATCTCTTTCTATCGTACTTATGCAATTTCCGATATTTACGTCAGCGTTTCTCATTATTTTGGCTGCTGTAGCCCTGCTTTTGAGCGGTATATCTAGAATAATACACGGTGTCTCAAGTGAAAGATCACGTTCATCCAGGGCATTTCTTATAGGTGTGGGAGTCATAAGTGTTGCAGTATCTATTCTAGTAATAGCACATCCAATCTCGTTTGGATTGGTTCTATTTGCTATTTTTATTTCGGCCGCATTTCTAATAAGCGGAATTGAGATGATGGCTTTAGGGATATCTGGTCGACAAGAATACTTAGCGCCAAGTACTACCACCACTACACAATAGCAGCAATTGTACTGTACTGAATGTAACTAAAGATATGTGCGTTGATGCTAATGCATTAAAATCGTCCTCTTATATTAATTAATTAATTAATTAATTACTTAATTCAACAATATTGTATTGTATCTGCTATTTTGTGAATGCAAATGAGTGTATCATTTTCTCTGCTGTTGGAAGAGTTTCAGGTACAAGGAAAGATCCTGTAGTGAATATCAACGTGTAAAGTTTGTCACCTCTGATCACATAGGTGTCTATGTTGAATGTATCAGCCAGACCACTAAGATGAGTAATATACTGTATCTGCTTTGCGGTATTACCTCCAACAGTTGTTGAATTAGTTCTGAGAATCTCATGACTAATGCTACTGCTGCCCAGAGAAGCAGTTGATGAGGATAAGAACTTAATTTTATCAGAAAAAATATCATCTAAACTTTTAGATTTTACTTTCAAATCTTTTTTATCTAAGGACTTCTCTATAGCTGTTATGCCGATGGTCAAAAATGTATGTTTGTCTACGTCAAGAAATGTGCCAATTGGTGCTACAAATGCTACAACTGTGTCAGTTCCATAATATAGAAATTCCATTGAATGCAATGTATTTTTTGGGGCTATGTACCAGTTTACAGGATACAGTATGCTAAACCCATACTGACTGTTTTCATAAGCCTTTGTCATAGCGGATGTGGTTACTGCTGCAGTGGTTTGTGCAGAAGATGCTGTATTAGCTACTAACAACGACAAAATGGGAATAATGACAAATGCAGTTATTTTAATTGTCATCGTTCCTTTTTGTTAGATTGCTAATTTCAACCCTTGGATTATACTTACAAATATAGCGGTCGGTGGCGTTATAATAGGTAGAAATAGTTTATATTTATAATACAATTCTCCAATACATTGAAAGTCAATTCAGAAAAACTGCAAAGAACTTTATCCCCCCTGTTAAATTACACAAGACTTGTTCTTTAAAAAGGATTTTTACGATGAGATTATGATCTAGAACTTATTGTCTCTTGATTGTGAAAAAGGTTACATAACAACAAGAACAATTATATCTTCAAGGCTAAGAAAAACTATCACAACATCGCTCAATTTTCTCATTAGCTTGTATGCTTAATCCAAAGTGGTTTATCAGAAGAATTACGGTTGTAGTTTTGGGTATCAGAAGAATTTGGAATCAAAGAATCAAAAAGTACTCTCGTAATCACAGAGCAGCTTATCCTATCCTAGGGCAAGATGGACCACTTCACTTTCTCCCTAAACCACACCTACTAAGCATCTTAGAGCCTGTAAGTGCAGCAATAACTACTACAATTTCTAATTCATTAAGTTTAAAGACCATTTATGTACGTAGTATAAGCTTTTCCAAGTTATTTGACACATAATGCTCTTTATTATGACTCAATTCTGCCAAATGTGATTCATATCACTATATATTTTTATTTTTACGCCATTATCATTGTAACTTGATTATCTCATCCCATGTTCCAGTTGCTGATAGCATGCTCTTGGCTTCTTATTCGAGAGGTTTATTGTAGTATTTTTGTAGTACGTCGACCAATCCCAATCTACTAATTTCTTCTACGAGATTAGTCAACTCCGCAGATGTAGAATTTCTTTTGTAGACTCTAAGTGTTGCCATTTAAAATATACGCATCTCTTTTCATCTTTTTAATGTGAACAGCAATATAACCATTTATCTTTTTATCTTAATGGCACCAAGAGTATTCGTACTTTAAACCTATTCAATTCTATATAATTAATTATGCTTCAAGATTATAGAGTAATGTAATTAACAAGATCTTTATAGGAAGACGTGTATGACATTATAGCTCAATGGTGAAACTTTGTAATACATGCGGGAAGGAATTTGACGACCTACTTAAAGGAGTACGGTATTCAAGCTCCATTAAGGGACTTCTATTCTTTTGCTCAGATGATTGTTGTAAAAACTATCTTGATAGACCGGGCAATGCGACCAAAGTGTCAAACTCGTGATATACTTTGATTTAGATGATGCTAACACTAGTACTGCAAGTTAGCACTGACTAGTTTCAACCCTTGTAGATTCTTGATCCATCTATATATGCAAATCCAGGGAATTAATTCTACTCCTTAAATAATCTGGAAAACTCATTTGCCTTCTCTGCAGGTACAAAAAACTGCAAATTATTACATGCGTTGCAGAACATAAATGAAGTATTAATTGTTCCTGATGTTCCATCACCCATATCAAATTCTATTTTGATGTTTGGTCTACCCTTTCCAAAATGGATCTGCTTCATCTGATTTCCACACATAGGGCACTTAAACGTTAACGATGTCATTGGTTTATTATACATGCATCCTAAATTTATTTTTAATTAACTCTTGCAGATCGTGTAATATGTGCCTTATACCTATAGCATAACGAGGGTTATTTCGCTTTTTCAATCAGGGTAGAATATACTTATTCAACTTCATTGAATGTTTGACAATTTGGACATTGAAATACTGCATCTGAGGCTATCTGACTTTGAGAAACATTTTGAGCAATAATGTTGTCACATCTACCACA
>JBKPMK010000028.1:0-16315 GCA_046732115.1 Thermoproteota archaeon | reverse complement strand
TAGTATATTTCTTGCAGAAAGAGTATTACGAATAGCTTGGGCTATTACAGCCTTTGCCGTCTCCCTCTTTGTTATCAACTCTTCTGCATTGAACTTTGCAACACTTGCTTTAACTGATTCTTGTATTGTAGGTGCTATTATTCTACTAGTATAGTCTGCACCTAATTGCTGATAAATTATGTTAGCTTTGCTAGGATCAATATGATAGTTAAGAGCTATCACACTTGCTACTTCTTGCAAATCATTTGAAGCAGCTGATGCATCAGCTTGGAATTTGAGTGTACGCACTTCTAGCTGTATTACCTGTTCAGCAAATGGTATGATAAAATGTAATCCTTCTCCTAACACTCTATTTTCAACAGCACCAACATATAGAACAACTCCTCTGTGTCCTGCTTCTACAACGACAACAGACTCAGATATTACTACAATTATTATAATAAATGTCACTATTGCTGCTAGTATTTTTAGCTTATTTGATCCCAGAAAAGACCCTGATGGCCTTAGTGTTCTCTATATCCATATGGAGCGTTAACACCAAAATGAAATATGTTAAAGCAGGTCATACACAAGTGCTGCTTACATCCTAAACATGTATGATATTCTTCATTTTTAGTACATCTTTCACATAATGTCATTACTAGTTACAAACACCTTCAAAGTAGAATTGCTTGTTAGTTAGAATTGATCCAATCATCATAATCTTAGTTATATATAGCGAATGCCCTCTATATCAATAAGTTCTAAGCATATACTGCGAATTATATATGGAGAGATCTTACTATATTGGCTTTTCCATTTGCATGCTTTTTCCGGATTGACTGTATTCGGTAATCTATCCAGTCCTCTCATATACTTTTTCACTAAATTATCTATTGTTATTGATTTTATAAGAACAGGAACATTAGAAGGAGAAGAGCAAGAAGAACTAGAACCAAATGACATGAATTTCTGTCCCCATGGATACCTCTTCTTCAATATTTTGTTGGCATACTGAAATCGCATCTTGTGCATTCAGCTTTCATGCTAATTGCGAGCAAATCTTGTATGCTATTATCTCAGCATTTTCTCTTATCGCATCTTTTTTAATGTTTTTTATCTCCGCTGCTTCTATAGCAGGATTCTCAGCACTGCTGACCTATCGCTATTATTATCTATAAATCGACATCAGTATCTTAGCCTGGGAATACCGATATTATTGTTATTTTATTTTATATGTTGACTTCGTTTCTAACACAGTCAAACACCAAAGTTGTGGTTTATCTCCTAGACCTTCCCCGTTGTCAGGAAATACAAGTGCATATTTTCATGGCGGTAACATTGCACATCTGTCACATCGGCCCTTATACAATTTCCTTTATTTCTGTAGAAATCATCGGTAATACGCATGAAATTAGATGATTGTACTTGTGCATAAACTGGGTTATTTGATTGATTTATTATTACGATTGATATTGCAAACATTATTAGTATTAATATCCAGATTATAACATCCAAATTTTTGTTTACCCACCTATCTATTCTAAGATCCTAAATGAGTCAATCATTTTTTGTGATATTGGTAGATAGATATGATATTTGCTGTTTTGTGCTATATAGGCGATTAGATAAACGACATTACCAGCAACACCATCAACAAAAGTAGCAGGTGTAACTGTTGCAATATACAGGTATTTTAGCTCTTTAATACTGTCACATGAATTTATGCGCCGGCATATCCGATAACCATGTTGGTACGGATTCTATAATTTTCAAGTCAGGATCGCTATTTCTGAACGATCCGATACTGTCTAATATATATTTGTCTAATGTCATTTTCTTGGGGGTTGTTATTACCGAGATCCCCACTAACTCGGTATTAATATAATCAGACTGCTTTTCTCTTGGTGTCATAAATGCAACTATTGCTGGATTAGCTAATGAGAGCTCAGGGTACTCTTTTACTGTGTCTTTATCAACTTTCATCCAGCTAGCAGGGTAGTCTATTTTTATTTTGTATAATGGTGATTCATAAGTTATAAATGAAGTCATTATTATTACTGCTATGTGATCCTAGCAACTTCTTTTGTATTATGGTTCTCCTTACTCTTATAAGATCGCAATTCTGTTTCTAATTCTTCTGCTATTCGAAATGTGAGTTACTGTTCTCGTGTCTGTTCTTCGTTATCATATTCTTCTGACGATTGTTCTAATGCTTCAGCATCAGAGAAATATATTATTACGTGTCTATCACCATGTCTTACAGTCTGTGCTTTGAGATGTATTGCCAGTTTAGCACGTCTTATATTCTCCAGTTCTTGCTGCAATACTTTTGATAGATTGGTAAAGTCCATCATATGCCTCATACCATAGTTTAAGATTGTATTCTTTTTCCCTTTCGTATTGGTAGTCTAGTTCTTCTATTGAAAGCGGTTTTTTGATTCAGGACATTCTCAATCATCGTTTTAAGTGATTTGCCGTATTTTTCCTTGAACCCATTTCAGCTCTTCTTGTAGCTCTGATACTCGGGCGTTTGATCTTTTTGTTCTAGGTTTTCATCTATCTTCGTGAAATTGTCATTTACTGTAAACAATATAGCCTTTTCTTGTATGTTGTTAGTGTAGTATTCGGTCATGTCAAAAGTACTTTTAACTAGCTCTTCTGCCTCATCATCTGAATATCCTTCCTTTTTGGCCGTTTTAACGACATCTCGGATTATAGTACTGACTAGTTCCGTTAGTTTGTCCATCTTTGTGAATGGATCATAAACCTGATCAACTAACGATTGTATAGCTTGACTTCTAATTTTCAGGGCCACTTCTTGTTATAGTCTCCCAGCTTCTTATAGCTGTGCATAGATGAGACAATGGTTACCTACAGTATATATTATCAGTTAGGAAATAACCCGAATTTTGTGAATATTATACATTAAGACACTAAATAGGCGTGTCAGTTATTGCGATTCAATACAAGTCATCAACTTATCGAAATATAGATGAATCTCCAAAACCGGTTAAATACTATGTGAGTAGCAGTTCTGTTTACTGCACGTTCTGACCTAGACTAGTCTAACTATCGGCAAGCAATAGATAGATGCAAATAGATGGGGCGTGCATAAATTCTCAAACAAGCAGCGGGATACCATCTGTTCCTGTCTATTCTTCCCCGCTGCTTTAAACAAAATCTATCAACAAAATTTATACACACGTTTTGTTTGAGACCGTTAAAGCACCAAAATTATATTCTAGACCTTCACCTTTGCCGGTAAATACCAGTCCGGATTTTCTGGATGCATTATTTTCTCTCTAAGTTAGCTTTAGATTATAGGTTTATGGGCCGTCTTCGTAGGTCTTTTAAGATCTCATTTGCTCTGACAGCATCACGATAAGACATTCTTGCATTGAATTCATCGCCTTTTTTGCTATATTTTTGATATAGTTTTATCGATCTCTCAAATTGCTCTTGCACAAGCTGCAAGAGATCACGTCTTTCTTTCCTCCTCAGTTCTCCAAAATCTTTTCTACCGTTATCGATAACATTATTTAGAACTCTATCATTCGTCTCGATTTGATCATCGATATCATTATTACTGCTCGACCTAGATCTATCAACCAAACAGTCTGTCATCATCTGTAAGGTTATTATATCTATTTAATGATGTTAATTTTTTACCATTTAGTTATTTACTTTAACATCTGAGAACCTTAAGATCTTACTTTGCATTGTCTGTTAGCAATCATATTATAATTGGGCACCACACCACAGACAATAAGCTAGCTTATGTTCAAAGACCTTGTGATCTATATTGATAATTTGGTAAGTCATACCAGCGCTACTCATTGAGATTATCATCTCGGCTAGGAAATAAGCAAATTTTTCACGATCCAAGATGAAGACCATTACGTACAACTTTTAGACACTGATAGATTTCTTCTATGCCAAGAGGGGATTGAACGTTGCCTAGAATTTTACCCCTCAATGCGATAGATTAAGTCAAGGGAACTATTATGACATAATACAAAAATATGTCTAGGGCTTTGTACCATCATTGTTGTAAGTTCGAGTGATATATACAAGCCAAACCTCCCACTTCTTACCTTGTGGCTTTAGCTTTAGCTTCTCAATATCAGCACCGCTAGGATAACAACGATGCTGTAAGCCGTGCTTGCTGATTGTATGACGTTGATAGTCGTTGTTATCCTCAGTACCATAATTGCAGTAATAGCAGCTATATGACAACAATGTACATTCCTGTGCTCTCTATTGGATGGTTCGGGGTTAGACATATTATTGCCGTATGATTATTCTATAACTGTCTAAGGGAATCAGGTTAAAACCTTATTCAAAGGGCACGGTCTTTGTTGTGTGTCGTATATAGACAAGTTTAGATTATGTGAGTGAGAAGCACACAGGTAGCTGGAAGAATGAAATAAAATGAAAGTAGAACCATTAGAACCAACAACTGAAGATTTGATTAGAAAGAACAAGAGAGGTAAGTATCTGTTAGACGATTCAGAAATCAATCAAGATCTTATAAGATAAAAGATAAGCTGATAGACTAATAATAAAGAATAAAAGCGAATTAGGGTCTATGTCTTAGACCCGCCCTAATTTCGGTACGTAGTCGCAAGTACCGGTTTGCTCGATTCATAGAAATGGCCAAATTTTTCTATCGTGCTAAGCGTAATAATAAAGGGTAAGATTTCACTTTGTAAAGTCTATTCCGAGTGGTTGAACCACTCGGTTTTTTGGTAGTTATTCGCATTGGTGCGGCTCTCCTGTCTCTATCTAATGGTATTCATTTACCACTTTCACTAAAGCCATATTTGTTGCTTCCAAAGTAAATCTGATTACCACAGCCCTTCTTGTAAGGATAATATGGCTTTTGCATCTTCCGTCTTTGTTCTTGTTGCTCATGCCATACCTCACATTCATGGAGTTCATGAGTCTCAAAGTCTAATGGTGGAAAGAACTGCTAATATGTAGCAGTGAGCATGGCTTGAAACTTTGCTCTTCCTCTATGCTGCCTCTTCCTCCTATAGATTAATTACATAGGCGAAATTAATATCCTATGTGCCAAAGACACATCATGATGACACGGTCTCTTGCACCACGGGCAGTTCTTTCCATCCACGTAATTACATCCACAAACATGGTCTTTAATAAGACCTTTTGGAGCCATTGTAAGTTCTTTAGTATCTATAGATATATTACTTGATTGTTGGTTTGACCGATTCGAGTCCAATGAATTCTATAACAGTCATCCTGTTCGCCAAATGAGAGGAGTCGACTTTGCAGAAATGCTTCGAGAATTACTAGAGGCTAAAATAAACAAGTGCAGACAGACATTACATACAGCCGCAACTGCAGTTGCATTGACTAATAAGCTTGTGCTTATGCATTGGTTAAGTATGTTAGAACAGTGGCACTTTTGCGATAAATGTAATAACATCAGATTAGAGCAACTAATCCTCCCATGGCTTTATTATACGCATAGAACATTGTTAGAGAACCCTCATTGAAATTTTGTGCATTTTATTTCCGCTAGGCTTCGGTAATGTCGTCATTGTTGAACTCCTTTGCAAACATCTTCAAGGCATTATTTAGAATGTTAAACCAAACAATAGATGCAGGAGTTTTATTATGGCGTAAGAAGCTAAATATGATCACTTCCTATGCTGCATAACTGATTATTTTTGTATTTATCCAAGACCTCTGGCTTAAAGTTCATCGATTCTAAATCTCTCCATCGACTGGTTTGTTGATCAATTTGCTTAAGAAAGCGTGACTGTTGGAGCGTTTGTTCTCTGTATTGTGCAGTATACCATGGCTCGTCTCCAGATACTTCTGATTCTATACTTTCAATAGTTTTTTTCCTCCAGTAATCTTTGATTATCTTAAGTTCCCAAGTGCTCTTGATATCAAAGAACAGTAGTTTGTATGTCTCGTTGACTGGGAGACCATCTCTAGGTTGTCCATTAGTTAGGGTTTGTAGGTTGCTACCACCATTTAATGAATCAAATATTATTTGCTCATAATCATAGAGTGGTTTATCATTTCCATCCTTCTGGGGTAAGCCAATAATATGGTTAAAGCAGCAATCTCCATTTGTTATGACATCCTTGAGTTTGTGTTCGTCAATATTCCAAATCCAAAATGGTTTGTTTTGTAACCTTTCGAAAAATTTATTTTGTCGCTGTGTGACTAAGCTAACCTTTTTCTTTAGGTCTTTGAAGGTCAACATCTAACTAAAGGCAAAAGTAAGCTTTAACCGTTGATGCAGAAGCTTAGATTAGCTTAGTCAGAACATAAAACCATTTTTTAAAGATTAACGAATAGTTTACTTTAATTTCTAATTTATCTCAGTTAGTTGGTTTCTTATGTCTTTATATCTATTTCTTAATGTAACCTCTGTTACTCCGGCCATGTAAGATATATCTTTTTGACTTATGTTTTCACCTGTTTTGATACATGACATATAAAGAACAGTAGCTGCTAGTCCCATTGGATCTTTACCAGCAGATATTTCATTTTCTGTTACCTTTTGCATAATATTAATTGCTTGACGTTTTGTCTTTTCAGATAAGTTGGTTTTATTTGCAACTTTGGCAATACATTTGACTGGATCAATATTTGGAACTTTATAGTCAAACTCAAGCATTAGTTGCCTGTATACTCTTGCAATAATCTTTTGTTTTACATTGCTAGCAATAGCAATATCTTTCATTGTTTTTGATATTCCTAAGTCTCTGCATGCAATGTAGGTAGCTGCACAGACTACCGCGAGTATTGATCTACCACGCAAAAACTTTCTTTGCTGAGCTTTCCTATACAAATATGCCGTATTTTCAATTACTGCATCTGAAAGCGCTAGCTTGTCTTTTAATGTGTCAAGAAGCATAAAAGCTTCTCTTAGACTTCTATCTGAGGAGGGGTTTAATTGTATTCTGGAATCCCATGTTCTTAATCTTTGCATTGTAGAACTAATTGTTGGGTCTATTTTTGTTCCACTTGCATCTCTATTGCTCTTTCCTACGATAGTAGCAAGTCCCATGTCGTGACTGGCTAACGAAGTAGGAGCTCCTGTCCTAGCTCTTGTTTCATCTATTCTCTCTCCAGTAAATATATGCCGCTCTAAGTGACTAGTATCTTCAGATTTGTCGGATATTACCAATCCGCAATTGCTGCAAATAATTTCACCTGATTCAGGATCAGTTATAATCTTGTCACTTCTCTTGCATATAGAACATAAATTTTGAGTATTTTTAGAAGCATTATTATCTTTGTTTTCTATATGCTGTATTTTATCAACAATAGAGAGATCATAGCTTAGGTATTCTCTACTGTAGTTCTTATCACCATTTTTATTATTTTTGTTAGTTTTTGAATCCCTGTGACTATGTATAAGAGTTTGGTCAGGGGTTAAATGCCAGACCATTGCAACTAGTACACTTCATTGAAGATAAAGGTATGTATGCATTGTATGTATGATATGTCTGTGTATGTTATACAGCCTTAGAAAACTTGGTTTGTCGTTATTTCTCCTGTTTCCTCTTCTTGATTTTCTTCTAATTCTTCATCCTCATGATAATCAGGTTCTTTAGATTCTTGTTTCTCATCTTCAATACTCTTACTACTAGATGATTTTAGATTCTCTTTGTCTTTCGACCTATCATCACTTGACACAAACCTAATAGCATCATCTACTACAGTAGCATTTGTAAGTAAATCAAGCTTCATTGAATAGCACTCTTTAGCCAAAGATAATGCTTGTATCTTTTCTCTTTTATCTTCTGTATTAGCTGCTGCATTCCATGCTTCCTTTGTTATTGCAGTAAGTCCAACAAGACATTTCTCATACTCTTCTGCTAATAATCCATAGAGTTTTCTGCTTGCACTAATTCATATGCATATTCTATGTTCTATTTGTATATCAGCACAACTTTCTCTGTCATTTACTACGGTTTCTTGTGTTACAACAAAAGCTTCATTCATTTGACTGGAACATCTGCATGTTTGGTTATGCTATGTGATATACTTCAAAGCAAAAGTTCTTTGATTTGACTCAATCCTCTGCTTCCAATTACTATCATGTTTACGTTGAATTTTTTTCCTATGTCTAAAATGACTTTCTGAGGATCACCTTCTTCCAAAATAGCTTCTACTGTCATGCCAAATTTTGTTTCAGCTATACTTGATAGCGAAGCCAATAGCTTACTTCCCTCCATTTTAAATGAAGTTTTCAGTTCTGAAACTGAAACTAAAGCATCAGCAGCCGTAGCAGGATTCTGAATAACATGAACTACAAAGACTTTGGCATTCACGACCCCAGCTAATTGTATAGCATATTCAAATGCCTTCATAGCATAATCCGAACTATCAACAGCAACAAGAATTCTAGACAATAAGAAATTATTATTTGTGGTCATAAACTAATTCATCTTATCACTTCCTCAAAGTCATTATTAACGTTGTATTTGAATTATAGTTGGTGCGGCTGAAACAATAATTAGCATATATTAATAATTTGAAGCTATTATTATTATGGAGAAGAGAGAGTGTGTATTCTGTGGTAGCTGCCCCTGATGATGATTACTACCTTCAAAGCTTTTGCAAACAACTACTCGCTAAAGATTATTTTATTAGATCTGCCAGAATTGCAGATAATGTAGGCCATCTAATAGCAGCAGCTCACAGACAAGGATTAGTTCCATTAATGACATCTGAAGAAAGTTCAAGAACAGCAGCACAAGCAGCCATTCGTGTTGCAACACGCAATACATTCAAATCAAAAATAGGAGAGATACAGTATTCTATAAGCAGATATACAAACTTAGTAAGAGCAACAGTTCCAATTAAGGATGGGACAAATAAGATTAGATTCTTGTTATTGCTAACGTTTGATATAGACGCAGAAGCTGATTCAATTATTCTAAAGAAAATCCTGCCATACGTAGAAGACAATAAAGAGTATTTTTATTAGAAAGAATCTTAAGGCATGCTACATATACATAGTTGATCTCATACGTGTACCGAATGGCATTAGTGCCAATAGATAATTAGACAATCGATATATTTCGCAATCTGTATCTTTACAGTTAATGACTTGTTGTCGTTATTAGTGTAATATTAAACCATGCAAATACAAAATTAATTGATCAATGCATTAGATCCAATGCCATCTTCAATTCAGCTATCTCTTTTTTAATAGTTTGTTCATCTGTCTTTTCTGCAGTATATTTCAAGAGCCGCTCACATGCTTCAAGCTCAGCGGATATAATGTCCTTTTTATCGATGCAAAGACCATGAGTATCATCTATAAATGCGTATGTCACTTTCTTCTGTTTCTCTTTGCATCCACAAGTCTTTGCTATAACCTTTAAAGGCTCTTCAATATTAGCAATATTCATTTTTTCTTTACACTGGCCACTGGTACGAATCTTCCTCTAATAAAAGTATGTATAATATTGTTCTATAACAATTATGCCTTGTAATGATTAGGGCTGTCATATTGCAAAGCCGCATAAAGTGGATTGAGAATTATCGATGTGGTGATAATGGCGTTAGCAAAGACGAGTAAGCCGATAATATGGTTGAAGCAGCAATCTCCGTTAGTTTTAGCATCTTCCTGTTTGTGTTCTGCTTTGTCCCATATCCAGAAACTTTTGCCTTGCAGCCTTGCAAATAACACAGATTGTTTATTTGCTGCTTCTAAACTGACTCTTTTCCTTAGATCTTTAAACGTCAACAATATTATATATCTGGAAAATAAGCTTTATTTCTTGCTAGGTGGAAATGCTCGTGTTTTACATATTTTCAACAGGATATGTAATAACTAAGAACATATATGATTAGGAGTCATGAACTTCTGTTGACATCATATGATCAAAAAACTTTATAGTATTATTAAACTTCTCCATAGCTGAAACAGAGATAGGATTCTGTGCGAATCTATTAAGTATGAGCGCCTTGACAGACATTCCTCCTGGCGGAGTGACTATCTTTGAATACAATTTAGGCCAGTTGAGCCCCCATCCTCGTTCTAATGTATTCGTCTTTGCGGGAATGTTGTATCTTACAAAGAATCTTTTTACCTCTTCTTCCATTTGTCCACCTACCTCAACAAGTTTCTCAAGTATAAAGTGTGCTGTAGGAGCTGCTGATACACCTATCCATTCGGTCCCTGTATACCATTCAGCTGCTTCGTCAACTGCAGGTCCAATTATTGCAGCAGCGGATTCATAATATTTTCCAATTGAGATGACACCACGTAGATATATGCCCCTTGTAATTGCATTAATGACCATTGGCTGAATTAACTGTGCAGCACGTAGAACGAGTCTATCAGTTTCTACTACTGGAGTTTTATCATCCTTTTTTTCAGGCTCGCAGTGATAATTACAGTATCAGAAAACGACTTGATATTTGCGTCAATATCTGGGTAGTTGGCATATAGTTGTTGCCTGTATTTGTTAGTCATCTAGTAGCAGTTCCCAAGACTCGACATATTTTTCAGACTCAGATCTTGCCCAAATTCCTTTTGTTCCTAATGCATCCAGAAACGCTACTGCTCCTTCCCTGATATATGCACTACGGTTGCTCAATTATTGTAATCTCATACCAGTAAGATAATGTTTAAGATTTAGCATCTGGCATTGAAGATGTTATTGGTAAAACTCAAAAAGCTTCGTTTGTTATATCTCCAGTTTCCTCTTCTTGCTTTTCTAGCCGTCATCAATGACTGTATCTGTGACTGAATTGTACTGACTGTATTTTCAAGAGAACTAATTTTATCGTCCTTTTGCTTCTGGCCTTCTAGAGTCTCATTATAAGCATCGTATGTTAAGACCATCCGACACTTTGCACAGAATTTTGAATCAGGCTTGTTTGGTTCTTGGCAGTTTGGACATTGTTTTGGCCTTAGTACATCTATTGACTGCTGATCCTTTGGAATTATTCCATATGCTTCAAGCAGGCTTTCACTTGATTCATTACCAAAATAATGGAGATATTTCAGATGCATTTGTGACCTTTCAGACCAGCCAGCATGCTGTCGCAGTACATGCTCCTTTAACATTGTAGATTTTTGGGTGAGGGCGCTGTGCCTAAATGTGTAGGGGTTCCATGGCTTTTGCAAAAGCTCTCTGATCTTTTCTTTATCTTCTGGCGGTACTTTGGGGTCTTCAAGCAATAGTGGGAAAAATTCCAGCTTATATTTTCTATAGATGTTGTTGAGAGATAATGACTTCATTTTGTTGCCAAATCTTTTGTGTTTTCTATCCATACTTGGAACAAGGTAAGCATTTGGATTCCCTCGTTGTGGATGTGCGTCTAGCCAGTATTTGACATATGGCAACGCAGAAAACAACGGGATATGTCTTGCACCCGTTTTTCCACTAACCAACACCTCTGCATATTGATGTTCGCCAGTTGTCTTGAATACTATGGACCTGATCTTCAGTCCTAGAATTTCAGATGGACGACATGAAGAATCATGTGCTAGCATATGATAGCAGCGATCCCTTTTGTTAGGACAATATTTCAAAAATAAAGCGTCGTCTTGTTCTGTCCATAAATCTGTTGGCCTGTATATTGATTGTTCTTTGCGTTTGAAACTCGGTATATTTTTCACAACATCTGGAACAGGCCGCTTTAATGGCTCAATCTCAGGAGTGTATAACCATTTGAAAAATCTCATCAGGTAAGTACGACGCAGATTATAAGTGCCAATCCATTTATGGAGCGGATCTAATTCTTCTTGCCTGCGAAGGCTTTCAAGGTACTGTATTATATCATACCGTGTCATTTTTGAGAAGGGCTTTTGTTTATGAAACTCTGAAAGGTAGCTAAGCGTTCGTATCTGATTTGACCTATGAGCAATGGAAGGATTGACTTCAATGTTCATAGCAAGTACATAATCTGCTATCGTTTCTGCGTTTTCACTTGACTGTTTCTTTAGCAGACTGATATAGTGGCCTTGAAGGCCAGCAGTTACTGATTCGATCTTGTTGCTACCTAATTGTACTGAGTACAAGGATGGCGAAAATTGTCCTTCTTCATTTACAGCTGCTGTTTGTGTGGTTGGTTGGTTGTTATAAAACGATAGTGAAGATGATGAGGATGATGATGAAGAGCGAACTATGCTATACAGCTGATAACGGTTGTTGATTACACATAAACATTCTCTTTATGGATGATTACCTATAGATAACATCTATCAAGGTTTGCTTAAATCTTTCTCACATCTGTGATAGATGTGCAGAAAAGGCTGTTGATAAGTGAATCTATGAAGAAAATACATACTAATACAAAAGAGAACACCCAGGTATAAGATATATAGAGCTTGATGTTGTTATTCTTTCCATACTCTATTGTCAATATGTGACATGAGACGGGCTAAATGACTATAGCCAATTAGTTAACAGAATCTTTTTATTCTTAGACCATTCCATTTTTATCTAAAACAAAAGGACATAGATATGGACCTCATCCAGAAAATCATCCTTATTTCAATAATATCAATAGCAGCAATTTCTTGGATATTATCTAAAGATCAGCCTGATATGATGACGGCTATGATGGAGTATAATCCTATTGCTATTTCGTTATTTACTGTTAGTTGGACCATTGGGATGGCTGCAATGATGTTTCCTGCAATAGCTCCTATGGTTTTGCTTTACAATAGGCTGATAAAACGCAGTAATGGTAGTGGTAATAGCGGTAATACTATCGGTAAGGGCAGCAACTCTTCACAATCCTCAGTGTTTGCTGATCATGATGATGATGATGATAAGATATCCAAAAGAAAAAACATGGCAGCAACAACGAAACCAGCATCAAATTTCACTAGTTCTCTCAATGTAAGTCTCTTTGTAGGCTCTTACCTTTTGGTCTGGGCTATTACAGGAATTGTGCTTCTTTTGACTTGGTCTATTCCAACAAACTACTTCCTTATACATATTAAAACCAATCAAGTCCAAATAATTTATGGAGTTATCTTGCTTATCTCTGGAGTATATCAATTTAGTTCTTTAAAAACAAAATGTCTGGGCTATTGTGAATCTCCGCTGAGTTTCTTCATGAGACGATGGAGAAGTGGAACTACAGGTGCGCTAAAGATGGGAATATACCATGGTCTTTACTGTCTTGGCTGCTGTTGGCCGTATTTTCTTCTTATGGTAGCTTTAGGCTGGATGAATTTATTATGGATGGCATTATTTGCTGGTGTCATATTTGGAGAAAAGGTGTGGTCTAAAGGCATATGGATTGCTCGAAGTACAGGAGTAGTCATTGCAATTGTAGGAATCATGTCCATATTTGGACTGATAACAATTCCTATTGGTATGGACGGTATTGATAATAACAATCCCACAAATGATAGAGCTGCTGATGATTCTATGCATATGAATGAAATGAATATGGATTCAAGCTATAATATGAATATGAGGAATCCAACAGCCACAACAACAATGCAAAACATGAATGGTATGTAAATGTACAAAGATCAAGGCCTTTATAACAGCAAAAATATTTTAAATCAATTCTTTGGCCTCACATCTGTCTAAATAGTTGTAGGTATTATTTTTTATTAACAACTGATTTTTCGTTCCCTAGTATTTCTTCATCGTCATTGGTCTGCCTCGTTTCACATACACCTTGAATTGAAGATTTGTTATAATAATTGGTAGCAAAAATTAGGCTAGCTTAATATTTATTCTAGATGATAATTTTCTGAAATGAGAATTATTGGCCTTGCATTCGAATATGACAATACCCGATTAAGGTTAAATTGAATATGATCTACCTCATAGTCAGTGTTCTATCTCTTGTACTTGCTACTGAAAATGCTATAGCATTTTGTCAAATATAAAAGAAGAACGATCAGCTTGCAAACTATGTTATTGGTCACAAAGCTACCAAAGAAAAATTACCTACAGAGAAGACTGAAAATCATAATTATAATGGCAACAACAATGACGTAAATACAGACATCAATAGCAATAACTGTTCTAACACTAGCAATAATGAAAATGTGTCTCTCTCTTGGGGGAAAAATTCTTTCACCGCCAGTTATCTTACAGAAAATTCATCTACGATGTCAACACATGCTTTAGATGAATGGTGGCAAAACGAGCTCAAAGGCACTCGCTACTATGACCGAACCACTCAGCATACTGCCTGCCTCTAGCTGACTCATGTATTATTCAATTCGTGATACACTGTAATCTGGCTACGAGAATAGAGTAGTAGGGAAATGCCAAGAAGAAAAGATAACGCAATAGAATAACTTGGTATTATCAAGGTCATCGTCGATTAGCTCACGTACTGCTTTCTTTAAAATGATAAAATTTCAATGACAGCCTAAAAGCATCAAATATATCGTTATATGATGTGGCTTCTTTGTCTAGTGTTCCATCATTATCAACAGCTGTTCTTAAAGCTGTGATTACCTTGTCAAACTTATCTGGATTAATAGTTTCGATTAGAAGTCCTATTTATAATTTGATAAAAATAGTCTATCCTATCTGTACCTAAACCTCTAAACTTTTTGACTTTATGTTCTCTTTGCAGGTATTTTAATGCATAATGCACTTTGTTCTTATCACCAATTTCTTCTTCAAGCCGCTTTGCTGTAATCCTTCCGTTTCGACTTTTTTTAATAATGGAATAGACTGATTCTATCACGCTCTCTTTGGATTTATGCATTAGCAGTTATCACGACACTAAGGCTTGATCTCTTGTTAGGAGCAGACTGGTTAACAGCAGCCAGCCTTCTTCTTATTCTCCCCCTTACAACCACATACCTTTGGAATTGTTCCAAAGCTACCTTTGTACCAACAAGGTGCATGTTTATTTCTCATTCTCAATAAAAAATTATAGCATTTTGACCCTAACCAGACCTTTGAAGTAAACTTTTGTTGTAAATGGGAATAAGTTTTAATGCATTTTTGTTGCAAATCGGACATTTAGAAACTGTGTCGTCATTTGACAAATCACATAATGATGGAGAGTACAATAATGACGAAGCACACCAAAAACACGACTCACATAACATGAAATTTATTTGTTTGAAGATTTTTGTTTTCTTATCGTAGTCTAAATTTGTCTGACCTTCAACGTTCATTCAGTACCTCCACTAGTAGGTATAAAATACTAGTACTTTTTTCTTGAAGCATTGATGAGATGAACGTTCTATAGGATATACGTGTTATAGTGAATTCTCAGATAAGCCATGACTTATCTATTGACATTGATGTGACATGCCTGTGTCTTTGTCTAATGGATCCATTTACCGCTCTGGCTTTTGTTATTTGCATCAAAGTAGACTATACAAATACAGACCATTCAGATTCATCTTGTATTTCTTGCGAATTAGTCAATGTCCTTCAGCCTAGAATCACTTAAACCACATTCTTTGCATTTGTAAATTATTGTCTTTTCCAGTTCTTTATCTGGGAACATGTCTGCTCCACAACAGGCACATTTCATTTCATTTTGTATATGCAAGGATTATGGATTTGGACTTTACGGAATATAAAAACTGAAGGCGCGCCTCATCTATCAAATGCGATATATCTGTATTTACTTTAGCCAACCCAACTTGCAATACCAGCGATACCTCTCTTTGACTGTATCCTTTGCTGCAAAGCTCTAATGAATCACCCTCGGCATTATCTAATTTGTCTACATTTTCGTATTGATTAGAATTCAAAGACGAAAGTATTTTCTTCGCTTCTTCAATATTGTGTTCACTAATTGCTTTAGCAAAGCAAAGATAATCCTAAATCTTCTAGGGCAATCGTGCCTAGCATTTTCAGCATCGATCCTCCTTGGATCAAATGAACTTACAACGATAATTTGTTCACTAGCCCGTGTAACGGCTACATTAAGATAATGTTCGCCATCCCTTTTATCCAATGATCCAAACCGCACACGTATACTATCATCATCTTCATCGTCAGGATCTTTGGCATAGCCTGTAGAAAATATAATAATACCACGTTCTTCACCTTGGACTCTTTCTATATTCCTTACAAAAGATAAATCCTCAAGTAAGTTGGTTTGCTCATTATCTGCTATAGAAGAAAGCTCACCAAATTCAGGATCTCGCTGCTTTCTTCTTTCTATTTCCTCACTAATCTCATCTTGCTGAGTGGAGTTAAAAGTGATAATACCAACAGATCTACGTAATCCCTCTTTCTTATTTTTTATTAGAATATTTTTGAGCTCATCTACTACGAGAATTGTCTATTGTTTATTTCTATAGTTAGCTCATGAACCATTATTACATACAACCACCTTATTGAAGCGATCATACACAAGCTCTCTCCTACCT
>JBKPMK010000027.1:0-3625 GCA_046732115.1 Thermoproteota archaeon | reverse complement strand
CTGCTAGCCGGGTCAGGTGGAAGGAATTTTCCTCTTTTCTTCAATTCTTTATCTAAAATACCTTTAACTACTCCTGGCTGGACTAGAACGTAATCAGTTTCAATCTCCAAGATTTTATTCATATGCTTCGTAAAATCAACGATAATGTTATCGTTAAGTGATTGTCCTAAAAGTCCCGTACCTGCACCCCTTGCAGTTATAGATATATTTTTAGAATACCCATACTGGCATACTTTCGATAGATCATATTCATCTAATGGACATACAATCACTGATGGTTTAATAGAGTAATGGCTTGCATCTACAGAGTATATTACTTTACTCCAATCATCAGAGAGTGTTTCTCCCTTTGCTATACGTTTTAGTTCATCTGCTATTGGAATTATCATATTAGCATTATGATTCAATTACCAAAAGCGTTATTTGTAATTTTAGGCTCTACTGCAGTGCTTAATCCTGTTCCAGCTTTGTCACTTCTTAGTTATCCTCTGATAAATTTGTTATTTGGGTTTGATGGTATTAAGGCCTCTCTAGTTAGTACATTGACTTGGGCTTGTGTTGTAGTATATGTACATAGTCAACAATAGTTGAATATGTATCTATGATAAAACCTATAGTCAATTTTTAGCAGTGCTTGTGCTCGTTAACATATTCATCTATGTTAACGATCTCCCTAGCTCTTAGTACCCAGATATTTTTTGTGTAGTTGAATTCATTGGCTGACTGTCATCGTAGCATTAGTAAGTAAATCTAGGTCGGACCACACATTACTTGACAATTGTCCATTTGGTGGTCCAGGAGCACCAAAGATTTTGATTTATTTGGCTTGAAGTTTGTATTATTCACATAAAATGAGATCTTACAGAAAGTATTAAATAGTAATATGCGGCAAAAGCTATAGAATTGTGAAAGCAAACACAAAACAGTTGGTGATTTTGCTTGTAGGTTTCATTTCTCTAGCATGTTTGATTTCCTCTAGTTGTCAATTCTTTCATGTAATACCTATTCGATCACATAGTATGTTATAGAAATTGTTATCTCAATCTGGTGTCTCTTCTACTATTCCTTCCCTGGTAAGAGTCTCCAATAACAACGGTTATACTCATGCTTTACCTGTACTATTAAACAGGAATAGTATATGGCGTCAATTCAAACTATGGCTGGCGGCGGGATGCCGGTGTTAATTTTACGGGAAGGGACTAAAGAGAGCAAGGGCGAAGAAGCTCAAAGAAACAACATTACTGCTGCTAAACTGGTCGCAGAGACTGTAAAGACTTGCCTAGGCCCACGTGGCATGGATAAGATGCTCGTCAACACAATTGGGGATACAACAATTACAAATGACGGTGCAACGATTCTAAAGGAAATGGATATTGAGCATCCAGCAGCTAAAATGATGGTTGAAGTTGCCAAATCTGTAGATAATGAGGTAGGTGACGGAACAACTTCTTCAGTCATTTTTGCAGGCTCATTATTACAGAAAGCTGAGGATTTAATTAACAAGCATGTCCATCCATCAGTAATTGTTGATGGTTATGATGCTGCGTCCGAACAAGCGCTGAAATTGTTACAAAAAATTGCAGTTAAAGTGGATATAAAAGACAAAGAGCTTTTGATGAAGGTAGACTAATTTCAGTCTAGACTATGTTTCGGATTGGATTATTCATTTGTAGCCGTATAACCTTGAGCTAGATACTTAGTTATGTTTGTATGTACACATACGGTGATAGTGTATGCATACCTAATAAGCTATAATGTCAGTACATTGATTTCGTACACTGATTTTACCCTTAACAACTTCCAGAAAAATGATATCAAGTGGCTATAAAGATTAGAAGCTATCTGATATACAGAGAGACGTTAGTGGAAAATCTTACCACTGAAAGGTTTGACCTAGGCCAATATTCCGACAGTTATGCCAAAGAGTTAGAGAAACTAATACAATCTAAAGCTAAAGAAACAACAGACATACTTGAGGCTCTTAAGGCTAGTCTTAAAATAAAAGGGAAACCGACAACGGTAGCTAAAGCCAAAGGGAAGATGGGTATGGCTGCCACAGTAAGCAAGTAAAAGTAGTATGCAATCATCATCATCTAAACGGAGAATAGAAAAACTCCTAACACCATCACACGAATACATCAAGGATTCATATAGTTATGGATATACAAATTGTCCATCATGTGGAAATAGAACCGAATATACTTGTATAAAATGTGGTTATTGTTATAGTTGTCATTGGAAGCGTGAGCAATTAGAAGAGATTGAGCTAAGAGATAATCTAAAGGATTTCTATGTGTCAATCAACAATCAGAAACCAAATGTAAAAGAACAAGATGGTGCAGCTGAAAAAGTCCAAGGATTGGAAAAATGGGGAACGGTAGATGTATTAGGTCAACCAGCTGAACCAATATGCACTTACTATAGGTGTCATCACAAGTTTTCACTTCATGGTACAAGAAGCTGCAGGTGTAAGCATCCAATGAATAAGACATTAGGAATACTCATGAGATAGGATTAAAAAATGGTCACTAGTAAGTCCTAAAGATGAATAAATCCAGTTTAGCATTCTCTGCTATCCAGGAAATGTATTAGCTGGGGTGCTGGATTTGAACTCCAATACATTTGTGTGTGCTATACTAAATATTGGTTGATTCTACTAATACTGTAAATAGTACTTGTATAGCTACCTAAGGAACATCAACCACTAAGAGCATCTCGAATTGGATCTGGAAGAAATTCAGCAATAATTGTAAAGGATTCATTTTGAAATATCCTATATTCAGATTTAGATAGTGATGAATTTAATTTCCCTGCTATTTTATCAATTAGATCATCTGACCATTCGCCCGCAATTTCATTATTATGGATTAATTTCCAAGTCATTTAGTAATGCAACATAATCATTACTTATCTCTAATTAAGATTCTCGTTCTTAATATCGAATGCTGTCATGATACATTTCTTGCATGTCACGGTATTGCAGCTATGGAAGTTACTGGATGAATTTCAGCGGTTTATCTGACATACAGCGTCCCTTTGTATGGAAGACTTCAAAAGTAAGAGATCTATTTGATTCAATGTACAAAGGCTTTCCAGTAGGTTATCTTCTTTTCTGCTCAAATGCTGTAGCTGGGACTCATCGGGCAATTGGTGCCGACAAAAAACAAAAGAACATCCCTCGTCTGCTTATTGTAGATGGTCAGCAACCTATGACATCACTTTATGCTGTGCTAAAAAATGTCCCTGTAAAACATCATGATTACACAGAATGGAACTACCCAAAAATCTCTTGCATTTAGACCCAAGGATGGATCTTTTGAAGTAACAGATGCTGCAATTAGAAGGGATCCTGAATACATTTCGAACATATCAGAGTTATGGGCCGGTCATACATCTAGAAATCGATTCGTCAAAGAATTTATAGAAAAACTCAGATCGTCTATATGACTTACAAAACTATCCAAATGCCAGATAGAGTTTGTGGTGGCAGTTTCTATCTTAGGCATGACAAGCTTACAAAAAGTGTTTCAAATGTTACAATTTTGCGCATATTCATGTTTTATTGTGTGAAAGAACTATGTGATAAACAAGTGGATTATTTATAGTTGATAGACCTGATGTGACA
>JBKPMK010000026.1:0-2890 GCA_046732115.1 Thermoproteota archaeon | reverse complement strand
AGTAGCAGTACAGCCATGTGTAGGTTTTACCACCACGTTAAAAGCGTTAAAATATGCAGATAAAGGTGACTGACATGTTCCTGCAGTGAACATTATAGTGCCTGGTGAATTATTGACTACTGTTGCAAATATTTCAAATTTGCTGCCAACCTTTAACTGCGGCATGGATGAGGGATGGATATCTTTGAGATCAACTCCTGCAACGGCCGCATTAGGAGCTGATGAGTTTGTTTGATTGGTGGTGGATTGAGAGTATGCGTATCGAACCTCACCTAATGGAAAACCTATGATAGTAAAAGTAACGAGCATGGTCAAGATTGGTAGTAGTAATATAATGCATTGTTTTGTTTTATAAAACATAGTACATATTATTACCCCAGCTATACTATTTGTGCTTATCCATCCCTATAAAATTGTGTTCCATTGCTCGTGTTGCATGTTTAGAGGCCAGGCCAGATGGAGCTTTTTCTTTTAGCCATATGCCTTCGGACGGATAAGCAACAGAATACTAGAGTTATGCATGCAGACGGCCTCGTTTGTATATTTATTATGAGCTGTCTGCTCGCTGCAGAAATTATATCTTTCTATTTTTGTTTCCAACAACGTCTTCCCCCGTCCTCCTCAGCTAAATTGGTTGCTTGCTACTGTTATCATTTCTCTGAATTAATTCTCAGCCGTAATATTCATTCACTCTATTCTAGCAGCGCTAAAACACAGGTAGATTATGGAACTGTAGCTGATGCTGAAGCAGAAGGTGATGTTGATGATGCCGTGGCCGATGCTCCTGTAGAGGTGGAAGTATCTATCTCTTCATTGGTTGAAGGTGCTAGTTGCCCACGGATTTCTCCATCTGGATTTTGGTCTGTATGGACATTCACATAGGCCTTACCATCTTCTATGAGCTTGATTAGGCCAGAGATTTGCTTTCCAACCAAAGGACCTTTCAAATCAGCAGAGGTAACAGTACCACCAGTAGAAGTAGACGTTGTAGCACTTCCTCCTCCTCCACCACCACCAGCTGAAGCGGATGCAAAAGCACCATGCACATTGAGGTTTGCTACAATAGGTCCATTTGTACCAGAGCCGCCACTATGTATATGAGCCCCGGTGACTATACCATTTAAATTTGAAAGAGATATCTGATAGTCTAATGCATCTTGTTGAGAGTTTACAACTAGTCTAATTCTTCCTGTAGCATCTGTGTTAACCTGAGGTACTTCCTTATCACCTGATAGTCTTGCAGAGAATTGATCACCTGACGATGATGAAGATGATGAAGAACTTGGACCTACTACTGCTATTGCTGTTATTGCAGCAGAGGGCGTAGAAGAGCTATGCAATTGAGCCTTTGCTGATGTAATTGTTGTAATGGTTGTTGATGTCATTACTATGGCTAGTCCAATAATAACAAGAGAAAATGTTAAGCTTGCAGGTAGATGTACATGCATTACTAATTTATCTATATCCTTATCCCATTAATAAAATTATCCACCTTTTCTTGTTGTGTAGTAAATTTGTGACAAGAACTCAAAAAGCTGATATAAACGTAAATTATTTTTCATTTAATTTCCTTAGATCAGGAAATTACATGCATAAAAAAGAGATTTGGGGATATTAGGACGCTCGTCTTATCTGATTCGATTATTCCTTATTGTCTTATGGAAGAGCGGTCTGATTACCTGACATAGTTTGGTTACCTGCTGCTCCTGTTTGATTCATCATTAGTAGCTGCCTAGCATGCAATTTTAACATGTTAGCTACAATATCTACACCTATAGTATACTTTAGAGTATCTTTTGCATCCATAGTTTGTATCTTATCAGCTATAGCGGCAAGCAATGGATGTTGTGACCTTACCTGATCTCTTAATTGACTTAGATCTATTGGTATTACTACTCTTGTGAGCTTTGTCATATTACCTGACATTGTTTGGTTACCTGCTGCTCCTGTTTGATTACCTGGCATTGTTTGATTTTGTGGAGGTGTCTGGGCTAGTGCAACTTTTGAAGGAATGGTCAAAAGAGCTGCGCTTAATGATGCTATTAGCATCATTGCAATTCCAAGCTTGATTTTGTTGCTTGTCAAATTTAAAAAGGCTTTAGAATATTCAGTATATGTACGTTGTGAAATATAATATGGAATTCCTATACGTAATATTTCTACGTGATTTCTAGGTTTTTACCAATATGTTATGGTCTAAGTCGAACTTATAATTCCATTTACTATTTTTTTATTAGCTCTTCATTTGCAATTGGTTTTTGAATAAATTGATTTTCCTCTAAATCACTGAGTACATGTTTAAATGCTCCATAGTTAAATTCACTTGCTGTTAGAAAACATACCTTAACTTTATTATCTATCTTTTTGATTTTTCTATATAATTTCAAGCCATTCATTTTTTGCATTTTAATATCAAGAATCAAGGCTAGCTAGAAATGATTGGACGTGGTTATGTGATGTTAAGTCTGGTAATTGAACCTTTTTAACCTGTAACATAGCAGATTTTCTGAGAAAGGGAAAAAATAGGCTTCAAAAGCGCTATAAGATGGAGTAATTCCCTTAGTCTATTTTATATTTAGTCAGGCATCCTTTAGTATAGAATCGATACAGACAGTAAACATATAGATCTGATAATATATGCTATTAATGACAATCTTCTTTACATTTATTCAGCACATAAACAGAAGGTAAATAAGTTTGAAGATAATTTTGTTGGCAGGAGGAAGTGGAAGTAGGGCCAGACCATTTACGGACTATGTTCCCAAGGCCATGTTTCCATTGGATGGAAGGCCTATAATAGATTATCTTGTGAGATACATAGCGCAGTTTTCCCAAATTAGTGAAATAATCATAATATGTAACTTCGATAGGTTTGGCAAACAGATAATTA
>JBKPMK010000025.1:0-20645 GCA_046732115.1 Thermoproteota archaeon | reverse complement strand
AGAACAAGGTTTAATGTCTGATGGCTTTGATCTATTGGGATTAATTGGGGTAGAATAGTCTATCGTCAATTGCCACATAGTAGGCGAAGAAGAACAAATGAGAGAAGATGTGTCATGATTAGCGAATATATCCAGCAGTTTAATTTATAGAATATTGTTGATATTTTATGCTAGTTGTATGATTTTATGATGAAACAATAACATTAACCTAATAGTTGTTGGAACAAAAGGTAGAACAGGTTTTTAAGAAATTGCTTTTTGGAAGTGGTGCATCGGCAGTTAACTTATGCTCACTGTCCTGTACTCGTTGTTATTCTAACTAAGTATCATCATCATCATTGATTCTTTTGGAATGCTTCTACAATGTCTCTAGCTGTTACTATCGATACAATTTTGTTACCTTCTAACAATGGATCTATTAACGGTAGTCTTTTTATTTTGTTAAGGTGCATTATATTTGCTGCTTCATTAGCTCGTATTCCATGTCGCGCTGTTACTAATGGATTTGTACAATAGTCGCCAACTTTTTCGGATAATCCGATATCTTTGAATACAATTTTAGTAATCAAGTCTCTTTCCGTAAATATACCGTATGGTTCAGTATTGCTATTGCTATCGCTGCTGTTATTATTATTATTATTATTATTATTATTGGTGACAATAACACTACCGATTCTTTTTGAATACATGGTTGTTATTGCTTTCAGAATGGTGTCATTGTAATTTACATGAAATATCTTTCTTGTCATTACATCCTCTAATGGAGGGTCTAGTTCTGTATTTCTAAATGCTCTGATTATATCTGATGCAGTAATAATTCCAATTAATGTATCATCATTACCATTATCAATATTAAATACTAAGAGTTTGGATTTTATCGATATCATCATTTTGGCTGCATGAGTAATTGAGATACCTTCACATATCTTGGAAAAGGATTGAAGCTTAAAGTAACTTAAAATATTGTTTGGAATTTTCATCCACGATGCTAAAAAACGTAAAACCTCTCTTTCTGTAAGAATACCTATAGGCCTTTTATTTTTAGTAACAATAAGGTTACCGATCCCATTGTCTATCATGATAACTACAGCATCTCTAACTCTAAGATCAGACTGTACTGTGATTGGGTTACGACTCATATAGTCGCCAATATTTAGCTCATTGACTTTAATTAGTCCAGAATTCATAACTAGCTCTTACTCAAAACCAAAATATGCACACAGTATATTTATCTTCTATATTTATTCATTATATCCACTACCTCATCGTCGCTAATTTGAGTAAAATCTCGATAAAATGCTCCAACTGATCCGAATAGCATAGGTGCATGCAAAACAACTACTTTGTCTATTTGCTGCAGCAATTTATTAATCGTGTCTTTCGGTGTTATAGGTATAGCTACTATGATATCCCTTTGATTTTGTCCTTTCAACCAATTTATGCAAGCAAAAACTGTTGCACCTGTGGCTATGCCATCGTCAACTAAAATTATAGTTTTATCTTCTATTTCATAGCGGTTATTCTTATTTGCTCCTCTAAAAAGTCTAAGACGACGTTCTATTTCCTTTATTTGTATTGATATCTGCTTCCTGATGTACTCTGCAGGTATCCTTAGCATTTGAATGATATCTTCGTTAGGAAAAAAAGTGCCGTCATGCATAACAGCACCTATTGCAAGTTCTGGGTTGTAAGGAGCTCCAATTTTCCTTGAAACTATAATATCTAGTTTGGAATCTAAAGCTGATGCAATAACATCTCCGGTTACTACACCACCCCTGGGAATAGCAAGTGTCAGGAGTTGTTGTTGACGTTCTTTAGATTCTATTGCAGTTCCTAATGTCTTGTTTATTAAGACTTTTAGTTTTTCTGCAAGTAAGGTAGCTGCATGTGTCCTGTCCGCAAATAACGGTCCGTTATCATTATTATTTTGTGAAATTGTTGACACCATAACGCTATGGTAATTAAATCATATTAGAATGCCAGGTTTGCATTGCAATGCACAACAGCGAAACAGATTAGATGGGCTAACTGCTACGATGTTGTTGCCACCTACGTTATTGCCGCCAGTATCGTAGAAATCAGCTGTTACTTGCACACCATTTTGTGTAGCTGTTCCTATGTTTTTGACTTGGCCTATAATGTTCCATACACTTGTATTTAGCTTTGTTGTCATAGATACTGTATTGAAATTACCTTGTTCTGATGCGCATTGGCTGTCACCTGCTAGCTGACATAGCTGCGCTGTGCTTAGCTGTCATTACATCCGGGGATTTAAATATTAGATAAAATTGAATCTTGAACATTTGTGGTACTTGGACTATTTATTAAAACAATAGTTACTATCTGAACATATGTAAATTAGATAGAATACAGTGAAACTAATAAAATTAGTCCACGTATGGTTGTTCAATCAAATACTCAGTTCGTAGGAAGTGTTATTGCGTTGGTATTGGTTGCATCAAAAGAACAACCCAAGTATTATGGAATGCCTTGACTGGCTGATATGTTACTAACATCTTTGTATTACTATCTATAGAATCTATTACTGAACCAGCCTGTCCACTTATAGCATTTTTAAAACTATTCAGAATGGCAAAAGATTCAGGAGTTTTACTTTTATTTATATCAGAATCTGCTATTTTTTGTCCATTGTGTCCTACATAAACAACACGTGTATTATTGGTACTGTTGCTACCATCCAATGAAGATGTTATATTAAGTGATTGAAGTTCTTTATTCAAAATAGCAAAATCAATACCACCAGCCCATAGTCCAACTACAGTAGAATTGTCTTTTAGAGAATACACAGGAACAGCTATTACAGACTGTATCTGACCTGATGATGCAGAAGGTCTAGGATCTCCTAGATAGATATCATTTGTTTTAATTGCTCCTTTGAAGTAGTCTCGAAATGCAAGATTCGTTATTGTAGACATCTGTTGTCTAGAATATGGTTCATCAAGGTATATGTCTCCATTTGGCATAATGAAAATAACTATTTGAAAATCACTATTGCTTGATAGCATATTCTTAGCTACTTGTCTTTTTTCTATATCTGCTTGCTGTGGTATTCCATGTAACGTGTTTAATGTTTGATTAAGCAAATGCGTATAAGATACATTTCTTACTTGAGGTAATTTGCTTGTTACTTCCAAAATGGCTCCTGCTTTTTGAATGTGATTCACAAGGTTCTTTGCCAAGATTTTTGAAAGTAGTAAAATATTATTATCATTATTTTTATTTTTTACGATGATACCTTGTGTATTGCCATAACCAGCTGTGTTATTGAGATCAGATGTAACAGCTAAGACTCTATGCATAACTGTTCCTTGTAAGCCTACAATAATAAGCAAAAGAGAGAACGTTACAATTGTTATGATGAATGCCTTATCTTTGAACATATGTCTTTTATACATATTTTTGTAATCCATAAACTTTTTTATCATTCCTATACTAAGCTCAGGCCTAAATCAAAACATAATAGCCGGCATAATATACCCTATTTAGCGAATATTGGTTTGGTGATATTCTTCATAAGCGCTAAGAATTGATGAATGCATGCAAAGCTCTTGTACACGGTTATTGTCAGTATCAACTATTATACAAATCACCTAGTATTCTTTGAATTAGCATTCAATGGTAGCGATTGATAGCAAAATTATTACCTGATCACGTAAATACTGATTTAATATAACAAAACGGTACAAATGGAAAATATAACAAAACCAGATACTCTTAGAATTCTTGTACCTCATGATGGATCAGAGATGTCAGACAAAGCATTGCATGAAGCAGAAGGATTTGCCAAGGCTTTGAACTATGAGATACTTCTTTTACATGTAGTAGATAACACTTTCATACCCCCGAGTGCTACTTTAGGATTTTTCGAACAATCCTCACTTGAGAATACAAAAGCAGAACTTATGAAAATTCTGAAAGATGGAGCTCAACATATGCTGAAGGATAGAATGTCAAAGGTGAAGGAAAAAGGCATTAATGCGAGGTATTTGATTGATATTGGCTCGCCTGTAGAAGTGATACTCTCAATAGCAAATAAGGAAAAAGTCAATCTAGTAGTCATGGGGAGCAGACAATTAACTAAAGTTGGGAAAATCAGAGCACTTGGAAGCGTCACAAGACGAGTTTCAGAATTGGCAGAATGTCCTGTCATGATAGTTCATTAGGTCTAGTATTATTGAAGCTCTACAGTTAGAGGTCGAAACCTTGTAATTTTTGGATATGAAGGTCTTGGACATGAAAGAGCCTAGGCCTGGTTCTTCGTATTTTTCAGGGTGTCTTTGTTCTATATTTGCATCATCGCACAAAAAATATTATGGATTAATAAACTCAAGCTGTCATTAATGAATGCTCATAGCAGGTGGGATTTACTCTCCCTTTCAGGTGGGATTCCCATTGAACTCATGGCTAGCTAGATGTGCTGGGTAGTAGATAACCTTTTTCATTGTAAGCTGCAACTTCTGCCGATTATTTTTTGCTTTATCATTTTACAACCAATACAGGACAATGGGAATACTTTATTACGCCTGACGCAACACTGCCAAGCAGCAATTTCTTAAAGCCAGACATACCTCTTGTTCCCATAACTACTAAGTCAATATTTTTCTTTTCAGCATATTCTACTATAGCAACCTGTGGGGACGCTCCTGTAGAAATAACTTCTGTAGATACGGTAATAATACTATGTGTGTTATCTATCCTATCTCTAATCTTATCAAACCATTTATGCGCTTCTTGTTTCATGCGCTCTGCATGTTCTGGAGGAATCATACCATATATCCCTGAAGCATGTCCAAATTTTACTTCGGACGGCATAACGTGTAAAAGTATTAATTCGGAACTATGTTTTTCTGCTGCATTTATTGTTGTTGCTTTAGCAATGCAAATAGCATAATCTGCTGCATTAATAGATTCCTGAGAACCGTCTATTGCAACCAATATTTTTTTAAATTTATGTTTGATTGGTACTGATGTCAATTTTAATTTCTATATAGAAATGATAATGGGCATACAAACAGATATACTTTGATAGCTGTATCTGTTGAATGTTGATAGGATGTAGAGCAAAACAAAGGTACATGAATAAGTGAATCAAATAACAGATATAGATATTGTCATTACGGGCTTGAGCAGATAATGATGTTTGCTTGCATTGCATAGTACTTACAATGGAATTACAATGTCATGACTATATATTATACGCACGTTTGTGCTCGATTTGAAGAAGCAACAGGAGGACTACTAAACCAGTTGCTTGTTAAGGTTATGGTCGTATTCCCATTTAGAACATATATATCTGAAAGCAGCTAATTTATAGCTTCCAGATTCAAATTGAGTAATCCTTGAAAGCTGTTCTATTTATATGACCAGTGTGCAGCGCAATGCGCGCTCCTTATATTTATCTCAATGATGATAAAATTTATGGAAGCAAAAGGACAGTTAAGTAGGCGCTCTCCATCATGGCTTAGGTTTTTACAAGTCGGCCTTGGAGTAGTTGCCATTGGACTAGCACTTTCAGTTATAATATATCCTAGTGTTGGAGTTGCTACTATATCGGTAGCACTTTCTTCTTAAATCCGAACGAGGTTGTTCGATCTTGCTAGGCAATACAGACTAAAACAAGTTGGCTCCAAATTTACTACTAATCTAGTTTTGCAACTTATGATGATGATAACAACAAGTTACCATTATATATTAACGTAACATGGTAATAACGATATCATGAGCTCCAAAATATATAATACTGATTTATTTTCAATAGCTTCCCAAATTAAATATCAAAAGATATTGGTTCCACTTGATGGCTCAAAGATGTCAGACAAGGCCTTAAGCCATGCTGCATTTTTATCCAAGATATCTCGAGCAGAAATTGTTATACTTAATGTTATAGAAACTGAGATCATTCCTCCGAGTGCTCTGCTTGCGTATTTCAAATCAGACATATCTATAGAGAAGACAAAGGAAGATTTACGGAATACTTTGGAAGAAGAAGTAAAACAAATGCTAGATGAAAGAATAAGACAATGCAAAGAAAGAGGTATAAATGTATCATATAAAATACGCATAGGCAAGATAGTTGATGAAATAGTTCATCAATCTGAAGAAATCGATTTTGATTTAATAGTTATGGCAAGTAGTAGGATTACATCAAAGATTAGAGTTCTAGGAAGTGTTGTTAGACGAGTACTAGATAGTATAAGAAAACCTGTACTAATAATACATGAATAATAAATAATCAAATTGCATCCCCTTGAATAAGATATCCATGGAAATAAAAAATATTCAAAATAATGAGAATAAACCCTACATGGAAATTGATATTGACAAGTTAGCAAAGGTAGCTAAATCATATGACCTGAAGGCGCATGGCCAATTGAAACTCTCTGAAGAAAACTTTGAGCATGGTGGTGCTCAATCCTGTTTGAAGAAATGAGAGTTTCAATAATGCAGCCTATCAAAACTACTCCAAGAAGGTCGGTATTATAATTCCAAGAGGTCAGCTGTTTACATTTCAAGTAAAACGCCTCACTCTGTCTCTTAGCGAACCTCAGACCATTCCAATGTATGGCGTCCTACCACAAGAACTAGCAATTGCAAAAGAACTGCTCACAAATGGAAAATTTGCAGCGGAGGCCTAAATCTCCACAAAAACCAGTATTATTGGTTAAGGGAGATGATAGGTTGATTTTGGTCTGTTGGAGTAGATATCTTCGTATTGTTGGCGAGATCAGATTCAAAAGACTACTGTCTTAAGATTAAAATAAATTTCCAAAGCTTTTAGATTATCATCAAATCAGTACTCTATTGTGTTAGCATTATGCTAAATCTATTAATGCCTTAACTAAGTCTGATTTTGAGATGATGCCAATTGGTTGTTGTTGGTCGGCATTGTCTACAGATCCAATAACGGGCAA
Source organism: Thermoproteota archaeon (assembly GCA_046732115.1). Classification (GTDB taxonomy): domain Archaea; phylum Thermoproteota; class Nitrososphaeria; order Nitrososphaerales; family Nitrososphaeraceae; genus JAFAQB01. Next base: position 13,713 of record JBKPMK010000025.1, on the reverse strand, counting down.
TCCGCTTACATGGCGCCTTATCATTATTTTTGCTGCTTCTGCAAGATCGGCATGTTTGTCTATTGGTACAGCATTTGGAGTCATTATATATCCTATGCGAACAAAAGATGGTTCGATAATAAAATTTGGCTTTGATTTTGAAGTGAATAGTAATCCTATATGTTCATAAACCATTCTTACTGTCCTTGATTTAAATGCTGGAACTGTTCTTGATAAGTCAGTTTCAGATATTATTCCTACCGACTTATTTTGATTATTATCATTCTCGTCAATGACCACAAGTCGAGAAACTTTTTTTTCTAACATAATTTGTGCTGCTGTAGATACTTTTTCTTTTATTGAAATAGTGAAAACAGGTTGTGACATGTGGTTTTCTACCGATGTCAAACCTATGCAGTTATCAGAAAAGAAATTTGCAAAATCGGTTGTTGTTACAATTCCAGCAAGACTGTTATTGCCGTCATCATCATCTTCATTTACAATGATCAAAGAGCTTACATTATTTCTAGTCATTGTATTTGCACAATCTGTTATAGCACTATTCTTATTTGCTATGATCAAATTTTTAATCATTGTCTCACAAATTGGTATTTCGTGTAAGTCCCTGTAAGTTTTATCAGATATTACAAATTTTATTATATCCTTTAGTGACATTATTCCTATCGGATGTTTTTTACCTTCTTTAACAATAACAATCTTTTTTATATTGTATCTTGACATCATGATTTGTGCTTTCCACAAATTTTCTTGGGGAGACAAAGTTATAACATGCTTTATCATCAAGTCCTTGGCCTTGTAATCTTTAATATTTTGTTTGAATATTTTGTTGAACATTATCATCCATAACCTATTATTATTTTTTTAATGATGCATTACATTATTTATTATTATATGGTTATTGTCATGATCAAGATCTCCCGCCTCAATATTGCAGCGCGTGCAGCATTAAAGTTAATGAAAAAGATACCATCATGATAAAACTTAATTTTTATAGTCGTTCCATCAGGTAATAGCCATAGGTTGGTTGTTTGGTTGTTTGGTTGTTTGATTATTTTCTTTAGATTTCTAGCTAAATGCAGCATATACACTATACTCAAGTAGCTAATACAGATTTATATTGACTCATTCCATTGTACAAAAAATATGATTATGACTGCGAGGAGATTCATGTAGCCATCACCATGGCAAAGAATAATCAAGAATTTCGTTATCCTTATTGGAGTCTTCCTACTGTTTCTCTTGTAGAAGAGTCTTGTAATAATTATACAACCATAGAACAAAAAGACCCCCAGGAATACGAAAAGTCAGGCTTAAGCTCTGAAGAGGCAAATCTGAGACTTTCTAAATACGGAAGAAACCTTATAAGATCTACTAAAAGTGTTGATTTGTTATCTCTGTTAATTTCTCAGTTTAAAAGTCCGATAATAGTTATTTTCATATTCACTTCTATCCTGTCATTTTTCCTTGGTCAAACAGAAGATGCATTAATCATTATTTCAATTGTAATTATAAGTGGGATACTTGGGTTCTGGCAGGAAAAAGGAGCCACTGATGCTATTACTAAATTACTTGCGCTTGTGCAGTTGAAGACTATTGTGATACGAGACAAAAAACTGATCGAAATTCCATTTGAAGATGTTGTTCGTGGTGATATAATAATACTAAAATCAGGAGATAGTATACCGGCAGATTCTATAATCATTGAGTCAAAAGATCTCTTTATAAATGAAGCTACTCTGACAGGCGAAAGCTATCCTGTAGAAAAATATGTAAAAATATTGCCAGAGGAAACTCCACTTAAGGATCGACTCAACAGCCTTTTTATGGGTACTTTTGTAGTAAGTGGCAATGCAAAGGCTTTGGTGATGGTAACAGGTGCCAATACTGAGTTAGGAAAAATATCTCATAGACTAAGACAAAGCACAAGGCCGGAGACAGAGTTTGAAAGAGGTGTACGAAGATTTGGATATTTTCTTATGGAAATAACTCTCATTTTGGTTATTTCTATCCTTGTAATCAATGTATATTTTGGTCGTCCAGTACTAGAATCTTTTTTATTCTCCTTGGCATTAGCTATAGGACTTACGCCTCAACTTTTGCCTGCAATAATAAGTGTTAATTTATCTCATGGTGCCAAAAGAATGGCCAGTGAGAGAGTGATTGTTAAGCGCCTTGCATCAATTGAAAATTTAGGAAGCATGAATATACTATGTTCAGATAAAACTGGAACATTAACGGTAGGTGAGGCAAGACTGCAACATGCCATAGACCTCAAAGGAAATAGCAGTGCCAAAGTACTTTTATACGCATATCTTAATTCCGTCTATGAAACTGGTTTTGCTAATCCAATAGATAAAGCTATCAAAGAATATTGTTCTAGCCAGTTTGATATAAGTAGCTATAGTAAATTGGATGAAATTCCATATGACTTTATACGCAAAAGGCTAACCGTTCTTATTTCTTTCTTGGATAAGAAATCCATCGGACATGATATCCCAAGGTCGTTTATAGTGACAAAGGGTGCTGTCCATAATGTACTTGAAGTATGTTCATATGCCGAGATGCCTGATGGGAAGATTACCAGTATATCTAAGGTGAAAAAGGAAATTGAATCTAAATTTGAAGAGTTTGGAGACAAAGGATTTCGTATTTTAGGTGTATGTTATCGTAATCAAGATTTGATGCAGAGGGATAATTCTGTGCATGACAACAACAATAACGATAAAAGTAATGATATGATCTCATGCCATTCAACAATTACGAAACTCGATGAAGCAAATATGACTTTTTTAGGATTTCTAATATTTGCTGATCCAATCAAGCCTGATGTAACAGAAGCAATATCTAATTTAAAAGGACTTGGTATTTCACTTAAGATAATTAGTGGCGATAACAGGAATGTTGCCACGTATGTTGCTCAGGAGATAGGCTTATTGAATCCTAGAATTATTTTTGGGACGCAGCTACATCATATGAGCAATGAGGCATTGATAAAGCAAGCTGAGGAGGTGGATATATTTGCAGAAATTGAGCCTAATCAAAAAGAACGTATTATTCTGGCATTGCGGCACTCCAGTAGAAATGTTGTTGGTTATATTGGAGATGGAATCAATGATGCTTCAGCACTTCACGCTGCTGATGTTGGGATTTCTGTTGACACAGCTGCAGATGTGACAAAGGAAGCGGCTGATTTTGTGTTACTTGAAAAAGACTTGCACGTATTAGCAAAAGGAGTACAAGAGGGGAGGAGAACGTTCGCTAACACATTGAAATATGTGTTTATGGCAACTAGTGCAAATTTTGGAAACATGTTTAGCATGGCTGGCGCTTCTTTGTTCTTATCATTTCTACCATTATTGCCAAAGCAGATTTTACTTATGAATTTACTGACAGATCTTCCCGAGATGACAATAGCCACCGATAATGTTGACCCAGAAATTATCGATAAACCTAGAGCATGGGATATAAAATTTATCAGAAAATTCATGATAGTTTTTGGTCTTCTAAGCACAGTATTTGATTATATTACATTTGGAATTCTTTTTGTTGTGTTACATTCTGCTATGAACCAATTTAGAACTGCATGGTTTACTGAGTCTGTTATATCCGCATCGATGGTTGTACTTGTCATCAGAACTAGAAAGCCATTATTCTCTAAAAAAAGCCGGCCAAGAAAATACCTTTTATTAGCAAGTCTATCTATTGTTGGCATCACAATTGTTTTACCATTTACTCCCGTTGGACAAGTATTTGGATTTGTAGTGCTTCCTCCTTTGTATATACCTACAATAGGCGTAATTGTATTATTATATATCATTACAGCAGAGTCAATAAAGAAAATATTTTACAGAAACGTAAAGTTCTAGATAGAGTGGAGACTAGGCTAGTAGGTGCCATCGGTAGTTGCAGTGCAATGCACAGTATTCAAAGTCCATATATCCATACACGGTGCTAGCTTTGTAATATGATCGATTATATGGCTATTCTTCATTCATCATCGACCGTGAGTTTAATCAGAATATATCTTAATGCATCATTCCAACTTGTATGGAAATGAGATGAGATGGCATATTTGACAGATAGAAAACCAATGCGAGTTATGATGGTTACTACTGAATATCCTCCTATGCAAGGAGGGGTAGGAAGATATTCAGCTAATTTAGTAGCTTCGTTGCGGAAAGTTGGCTTAGAAGTTTTGGTTGTATGCAATGAAAAAGGTAATGGCGATTTGTATGGACTACATCCATCCAATCCATACAATAGTGAGGTGCTTTTAAATGCAGTGACAAATTCAAAACCAGATATAGTACATGTACAGTATGAACACGGACTATACGGATTGGTTTTGGATCTTATCAACCCTACAAAGATTAGTACTAATATAGATTCATTTTATGCGCTATGTAAAGTGCCAATTATTACTACGTTTCATTCTGCATATAATTTCAAGCAGTGGATAAATTTGGCTACTGCGACTACAAGAAGCAAATACAAAATCAACAGGTATGCATCTTACGCAGTAAACTTGTGGAAGCGTGTTTTAAATTATCGTTCTTTTAATAGACTCAATAAAGAAAAGCTAGCAATGAGTAATGCCAGCATAGTTTTTTCGCAATATCTATCAGATCTGATCTGCGGTGATACAAGAGGTACTGGTTCCAATCATTGTTCTTGCGAAGTCATTTATCATGGTGCTGAACCATCTTCTAAAATAATTTCTAGGCCTTCTAAAATCGATGCAAGAGATAGGTTCCCCTTGCCAAAAGGGCCGAGAATTGCTTTAGCTCTTGGCTACAGAGCAGCTACGAAGGGGTGGGATATCTTTGAGAATATGAAAATACCTGATGGATGGATTGTGGTTGCAAATGGCGCTGAAAATCATTACAACAAAGAAGGCATGATTTTGAGATTCAACAAACATAACCCAAGTTTAGTCGATTTACAAATGGACTTCATTACAGATGAGGATCTATCGTTTCTATTTTATGGAGCTGATGCTACCATATTGCCATATAAAGTATGTTCGGGATCCGGAGTAATGTTCGATGGCCTTGCACACGGTCTACCATTTGTTGCAAGTGACTTGGGCTTTTTCAGAGAATTTTCTTCAAAAGGATTAGGTATTGTTGTCAAAAGAAGTCCAACTGCATTTGCACGAGCTCTGAAAGCCATTGATAAAGACTATGAAGCGTATTTTCAAAGGGTCCAACAGTTTAAAGAAAAAATGAAATGGGATATAGTTGCAGCTCAACATGTTGCATTATACAGACGCATAATAACTAACACAGATGTGGGAAAGCCTCTTATTTCAGCTCCATAGAATGGTTAACCTTGTATAAAATATGTCACAAAATTCTGGTGCTAAAGTTACCGTAATATTTCCTGCAAAAAATGAAGAAGGTACTATTGAAAAAGCAATTTCGACTGTCAAGCAGAGTCAATTTACCCCTGAGATATTGGTAGTCGATGCCTATTCTACTGACAAGACAGCTGAATTAGCTACAAAAGCAGGTGCTAAAGTAATTCAACAACCGTCTCAAATCTTTCCTGGAAAGGGTCTTGCAATGAGAGCTGGTTTGAAAGAAGCTATTGACAGGACAAAAGCTATGACAGACATAATTCTCTTTTTAGATGCGGATATACGAAATCTTACACAGGAATGGGTAGATAAGTTAGTTAAATCGCTAATTGACGATAATTGTGACATATCAAGAGGCTTTTACACACGACATGCTAGAGATGCAGCAGTGACAAAGTTGATAGCAAGACCCATGTTGCATATCTTTTTCCCTGAGTTGTCACATTTTGAACAACCTTTAAGTGGAGAAGTATGTGCCAGGGCTCAAGTTTGGGAAAGCCTATTGAATAGTAACCCCATTCCAGACGGATGGGGAATAGATGTATGGTTCTTAATTGAATCTGCTATGTTAGGGTATAATATTAAGGAAGTATTTATGGGTTCCAAAGAACACACCTCATTTGAGGACTACAAGGAAGATATTTCCAAGTTAAGTAAGATGGCAGAGCAAGTAGAATTTACAATAATTAGAGAAGCAATAAAACACGGCAGACTAGAGTTGCAAAATAAGGTTAATGTTTGAAAGTGGCCATATAATATATTAAAAGCTCATATGTAGTATTCTAATATCTTCTCAATCGCATCTTTGTCATTATCGGAGTATTCCTGATATCTTGTAAAATCAAGTGGAGTAAGTATGCCAATTGGTCTGCTTGGATTACTATTGCTATCATTATTTTCATTACCAAGATCAACAACAAGCAAATGCCTTACATTGTTTTGTAACATCATATCTGCTGCTTCTGACGGAGATGCTCTAGAACTAACAGTAACAAGTGGATAAGACATTATTTCTTGGTTTGTTACAGCACTAGCTTTTCTGTCATTATAGCATACCTTCGTAACTAGATCCCTTTCGCTAACTATACCTTGTGGATTACCTTTTTCGTCAACTATTAACAATGAACTAACATTTCTATCCTTCAATTTCTTGGCTGCTTGCTGAACAGATGCTGTTCCTTCAATAGTTTCTATTTTTTTCCTCATTATGTCGCTGATAATGGTAGTAGTAGTAGTAGTCTTAGTCATTGTCTATCAAACTACCTCATGGAGTAATAGGAAGTCCTCTTAACCAATAATCAGTGAACCTGCCATATATTGATTGTTGGTCTACCAGTATTTGATCGCTTGCGCCACTTGATGCTAATGTCTGTTGATTTTTGAGTATTACTCTGAATATGTCCTTATCTGTGACAATGCCTAATAGTTTTCCTTTATTATCAACAACAGGTAGCCTGCGAATATCTTTTTGCTGCATGGTTTCTATTGCATCTATTACTGAGCTATTTGGATTTATTGTAATCAAGGGAGCCTTCATAAGCAAATATACAGGTTCATCAACAGATAGTATGTCAGGCAATGATACTAGTCGTACAATATCTCTTTCTGTAACTATTCCTACTGGTATTTTGCTTTCCTTATTTTCAGTAGAGTTCTTTATAACAACTATACTGCCTATCTTATTCTGGAATAGAATTCTACAAACTTCTTTTACACTCTGATTTTCCTCAACTGTTTTTACATCAGTAATCATAATACTAGAAACAGACACAGATTCCAAGCTCGCATTGTTGCTGCTATTCATCACTTAAATATTAACGACAGACTACTATTTGTGATCTAAGATTCTACTGCAATGCAGTGCAAACATAACCAATATATTATAATCAATGAATTTTTCAAAATATATGTATTCAATTGCATTATCTGAAGACATAGGCAAATTTGTCTCTAGAGAATTTATAACTTTAGACGAAGATACACTAGTCGCTGAAGCAGCAAGAGTAATGCGAGATAAAGATATGCCGTGTGTTTTAGTTAGTAGTAAGGATTCTAAAGAACCAATTGGGATTGTGACAGAGAGAGATATGTTATATCGTGTGTTAGCCGAAAATCTTGGTCCATACAAGGTCCCATTGAAAAGGGTAATGAGCACACCCGTCATTACAATTGATCAACAATCTTCTACTGCAGATGCAATTACATTAATGAGAAGCAAACAAATTAGGAGATTAATTGTAACAAAGAATCAGACTGATGGTAGTGGCATTGTTAGTCGCAGTAGTAATAGTGGCAAAAATGATCGTAAGCAAGTAATTGGAATGGTAAGTCTTGTATCAATAACAGGAAACAGTCCTAGTAATAATGTAGACCTAGCAGAATTGGCCGTTTCTCCTGAGATTGTTAAGAAAGAGAGTATAAAAATCGTTTGCCCGTATTGTCAGTCAAGGTTTCAAACCACTGCAGAACTGTCAAAACATATAGATCAAATACATATAGGTAAGGGCTTACTCGAAGGAGATTTAAGGCAATGGTAAGCTCAGTTGCAATCATTGTCCTGTCTATCAGCAGTATTCTATCATGCATTGATTGTTCTTGAGACAAATTTATTCTAATTATGATACCACTGCGATTTGATAATAATAATGTGTTATTGCGCAAATAATTACTATAACAACTTATAACTAGTATTCGCTATTCGTTGGATAAGCCATAAGGGTAACCTAGCATAGTGTTGTATGTTCTTGCAGATACATAATCTTATTTATCACATTCAGATAATGTTTAGTGCATATGTATCCAATACAAACTTGTTTAATAGTATAGGTGTTGCTTCAAGAAGTAATCCATTTTTGATATGGCTATCTTTGATTCTGGAGTATTGGTAGCACCCTGAAATATTGATTGCACTGCCATGCACAAGATTCCAAGAAATCAAATATCATAAGAGTTGTTAAGTCTAATAAATGAATACAAATGAGACGATATCAAGGATTCTTATTGCAGTAGACGGCTCCAGATATGCAGAAAAGGCCTTTGAATATGGCTTATATTTAGCAAAAAAGTGTAGATGTGCTCTATTAATTGTACATGTGATAGAAGAATTTGCTACTGTTGGTCACTCCATATCAAAAGAGTTGAAGCATCAAGATCAAGTAATGCTTCAGCAGTATGAATCAAGAGCAAAACAATTCTCAGATTCAATTGCAGCAATAAATGCTATTGAGACCAGTGGAAATGATGTAGCAGAAGAGATATTGAAATTAGCTGATAAAGAAGGTATAGATACTATAGTTCTTGGCAGCAGAGGAACTAAAGCAATAGGAGATTTTCGCATAGGAAGCGTCTCCTACAAGGTTTCACATTATGCAAATTGCACAGTAATCATAGTAAGATAGAAAGAAGGGAAACACATATTGTATGATGCATATATATTATAATAATTATTTTATCTATTTTACTTTATTACCAGTACAGGACAGGTAGCATATGTGACTATGGTAGAAGCGACGCTTCCAAGTAACAACTTTTTAAAGCCTGATCTACCTCTGCTGCCAACTACAATTAAATCTATATTCTGATTCTCAGCATAGTCAACTATTGTACCTGCCACTGACATTGATTCTTCAATTTGTGATTTGAATTGAATATTATTATTGTTAGCTTTTTGATGTGATGCTGCGAGCTTGCCAACTTTGTCCAACCATTCATTAGCTTCTTTTCTCTTTCGTTCCAATTCATCTAAACCATGCATAGGTGATGCGATAAAAGCAGAAGCTGCATATCCAATCTTAGTTACATCAAGTACAGTTAATGCGATCAATTGTGCATTGTTATCTTTTGCAAGATCAATATCGTATTCTGCTGCTTTCATTGAATGCTCAGAGCCATCTATTGCAACAAGTATCTTGGAAAATTTTGCTTTTGTATTTTTCTCATAAGTCAATGATCAGACAGCTTAGCTTGACGTCGCTGCAAAGTATAGCATAGCAAACTCCGTATAGTCCTGTTGTTTTGATATGTTCCTCAATGCTAGATTGAGTGATGAATTTTTTCTGCAATCGTTACAGACACACATTGTTGCTAAGTCGTCGTTATGCATATAGGATAATATTTAAACACATCTACTACTTTGAAAGTAAGATCCATTATTCGAAGGTTACAACGATCTCTCCTGTTTTTATTGGTTGGTCTTTGTAGGCTTTAACTTCCTCTATTGTTCCAACTAATGGAGATTTTATTTGGATTTCCATTTTCATTGCTTCTATGACTGCTATAACCTGACCTTCTGCGACTTTGCTTCCGATTTCAACAAAAACGTCTTTTACCTTGCCACTTATAGGAGCTTTTACATCCTTAAGTTGTTTATAACCAAATGAGCTTTTTGATACAAGATATGTCATACCATTTACTATTAAAAGTGAAGGCTGGCCTTCCTCCTCGCCTTGCTGAACAAAATCCAAATAAAATGTGTTTTCTCCAAAGATGATTTCATCTTCTTTGTTTATCTTTAAGTCTAGTTCCGCATCGTTGACCCTTATTTTATGGCTGATAATATCTATGTCATAGGTGGTTTCATTAACCTTTACCTTCATCTATTCCACCTGTTTGTATCACTAGCATTATTATATGGAAAATCAAACGTATCAATCCAGCCAAATCTACTTTTCAACCAACGATCTTCTTGATTTTCTTCAACCTTGACGAATTTTGTCTTCTTGGGAAGAACATAGAAAATTGCAGCTGCTATCTCCCCATCTCTTGACAAGAAAGGTGCCATCTTATCAATAAACGATGTATCATATTTGCCTTCTACAAACCTTTTATCATTTAGCGCCGACAGATGGAATGGTATAGTAGATGGAATGCCTGAAATCCTAAATGACTTGAGTGATGATTTCATCTTCTCAATTGCTTCAGTTCTATTGTTTCCAAAGCATATCATCTTAGCTATCAGGGAATCGTAGAAAACTGGTATAGAATATCCTGAATATAACGAAGTATCAACTCTTATTCCGTAACCAGTAGGTACAACTAATTTTTTGACAGTTCCGGCAAATGGAACAAAAGTTAGAGGATGCTCTGTATTTATTCTACACTCTATTGCATGTCCTCTTATCTTTATGTCATCTTGTTTTATAGATAACCCATTTCTTAATGCTATGTTGAGTTGTTGTTCTACTATGTCAACTCCTGTGACTGCCTCTGTCACGGGATGTTCGACCTGTATTCTTGCATTGACTTCCATAAAATAGAATTTTCCATCTTTGAAAAGAAATTCTACCGTGCCAGCATTCTGATAACCTATTTCTTTCATCACTGCTATAGCGGCTTTTGTGATTTTGGTTCTCATCTCGGTGGTTAGAGCAGCTGAAGGGGATTCTTCGATAAGTTTCTGATGACGCCTCTGGATAGAGCATTCTCTTTCCCCTAATTGTATTACACTTAAATCGTCTGCTAGTATTTGTACTTCAATATGCCTAGGATTCTGAACATATTTTTCAATATATGTTCTGCCTGAACCAAAGCTGATAGTGGATTCATTAATAGACGATATCAAGGCCTTACTTAGCTCCTCTGAAGAATTCACTATTCTGAGACCTCTTCCTCCTCCTCCTTCTACTGCTTTTAGAATTACAGGATACCCTATCTTTTCGGCTAGCGTTATGGCCTGGGCTTCATTTGAAATCTCTTCCCCGTCGACTATTGGCGCAACTTTACAAGCAATTTTTCTTGCTCTCGCCTTATCTCCACAGACGTTCATGGCTTCAACAGAAGGTCCTACAAACATCAAACCCTCATTTTTACAAATACCAGCAAATTTTGGATTTTCTGAAAGAAATCCATAACCCGGATGGATTAAATCGCAGCCAAGCCTTTTAGCAGCATCAATTATCTTGTCAGGCTTAAGATAACTTTCTGAAGGCATTGATCCTCCTATGTTTATTGATTCATCACAATATTTTATATGAAGGGAGTTCTTATCTGCATCAGAATAAATAGCACAGGGCCTTATGCCCATCTTAGTACAGGTCCTTGCGATCCTTATCGCAATTTCTCCTCTATTTGCTACCAATAGCTTCTTGGACACTATATTGCGAAATCGTAAGAGGCGCTTAAACTTTTAGTGCATTAATAAAATACGTGTAGATTAAGATAACTGCCTATTATAAAAATAAGATATATGGTCATGTAGGCAAGCTTGATTGGTTGAATATTAGGTGGCTTTATTGATTAAATTTTTAACCGTTCCTTTCTTTCGTTTGGTTAATACCAAAAAAAAGCCAAATAAAATAAGTAAACTAAACCGGTATGTTGCCATGCTTCCTCTTAGGTCTATCTGCTCTTTTTCTGTAAATGGATTTTAGTGAACTTGTCAACCTTGCTCTTGTCTCTTTAGGTTCTATTACGTCGTCTATGTAGCCTTTTGAAGCAGCAACATAGGGATTAGCAAATTTTGTCCTATAATCCTGTACTAATTCTTCTCTTCTCTTTTGAGAGTCTTTTGATCCGGTTATTTCCTTTCTAAAAATTATATTACAAGCCCCCTCAGGTCCCATAACAGCAATTTCAGCGCTTGGCCAAGCAAAATTATAGTCGGCTCCAATATGCTTGCTGTTCATGACATCATAAGCCCCACCATATGCTTTGCGTGTTATTACCGTAAGTCTTGGTACTGTAGCTTCTGAAAAAGCATACAAGAGCTTTGCCCCATGTCTTATTATACCACCCCACTCTTGATTGGTACCAGGAAGAAATCCAGGTACATCAACTAAAGCAACTAATGGAATATTGAAGCAATCACAGAACCTGACAAAACGAGTGGCTTTATCGCAAGAATCAATATCTAAAACACCTGCTAAAACCTCTGGATTATTTGCAACGATACCTACAGGGATACCATCGAGCCTACCAAATCCAACTATTATGTTCCGTGCCCAAAATCGTTGTACCTCCAGGAAGTCTCTGTTATCTACGATTTTTCTAATTACTAGTCCCATATCATAGGCTTTGTTTGTATTTGTAGGCAAAATCGAATTGAGTTCTTCATCTTGCCTAGCAGGATCGTCATCTGAGGATACACGGGGCAGGTTTTCGAGATTATTTAAGGGAATAAATGAAAGAAGTTTTCTGAGAACGCTAAAACATTCCTGTTCATCCTCAACAATGAAATGTGCAACACCACTTTTTTGATTGTGAACCCACGCTCCTCCTAGATCCTCGAAACTCACATTCTCGTTAGTAACCTGTCTTACGACATCAGGACCTGTAACGAACATGTACGCTGATTTGGTCATGATTATAAAATCTGTTATTGCAGGGGAGTAAACAGCTCCTCCTGCACAAGGACCCATGATAAGAGATATTTGAGGTACAACTCCTGATGCTTTCACATTCCTATGGAAAATCTCAGCGTATCCCGCTAGACTCTCAACTCCTTCCTGAATTCGTGCTCCTCCTGAATCATTTATGCCTATTATTGGAACTCCTTGTTTTAACGCAAGATCCATTACTTTACATACTTTGGAAGCAAATGCAGCACCTAACGAGCCACCTATGACTGTAAAGTCATGTGAAAACGCATAAACCAAACGACCATCAATTGTTCCATATCCTGTGACTACTCCATCTCCTAGAGTCCTTTTCTTTTCCATGCCAAAGTCATAGCACTCATGAGTCACAAAGGGATCAGTCTCGACAAAGGTTCCAGAATCCATGAGCGTATTCATTCTTTCGAATGCGGTCAAATTCGCTTTCTTTTTGTATTCTTCTAGTTTCTCTTTTCCACCTCCTAGCAAGTGTAGTTTCCTTTTTTCCTCTAACTCTGAAAAATCCAATACACTATTTCTGGTACTGAATTATTTATTATTTGATTATTGCCATCAACATGATAATCAAACCATTAGTCATAATCGCACTATTACAAGTAAGTTATATTATCTAAAAACGAGATAGTAACGATATTTATATGAAGGATAAAAAGACTCCTTTGTCAGTAAATGCTTTCTAAAATCGTTGATGTATCTACTTCCATTTCTGGCGTAAAAGATGACAGCATCATTGCCATTTCAGGCTTTAACATGGCTACAACTCCTGAATATTTAATTCTTGAATTATACAAGCTGTATAATCAACAAGGACATCCAAAGAATATATTCATAATCTCAGATGCTCTGCCTGCTGTGCCTGGAAGAGCATTAGACCAAATAGGCGAAAGCTTGTACAAGGAACCAAATCAAGAATTTCTCAAAGGTGCTTTGATGCCTTTCTTGGGATTTTCTCCATGGCTTCAAAAACTAGTAACAGATAACAGAATAGAGTGTTACGGATGGCCCATAGGTGTTACCGCCTAT
>JBKPMK010000024.1:0-4780 GCA_046732115.1 Thermoproteota archaeon | reverse complement strand
ACGGTACTCCAATTCCATGCAGATTCTTAAATGAGAATGGCTCTTGTACAATACATCCTCAAAAACCCGGTGTTTGTTGGTTATATCCATTTGCTTCGTGGTTAGAATCTGATAAAGGCCGATCGGTAGTACATGCCGCGTTTCAATTAACTGGTGATTGCCCCGGATTTTATACAAGCAGGCATTTGGATGATATGAAGCATGTATTAGAAGAATATTCAAAAAAGATATATAACTATAATATGGCGGTTAGTAGGACAACGAGAGAAAATTACGGTTCTATTAATATAGTAAGTTTAAAAAACAGTAGCCAAGGATCATGATATAAAATATAGCTCATACTATTGAATAATGAAAATAATTGTAGGGTTTATAGCATTAGCTGTATTATGGGAAGTTAGACTTTTTAGACAGATCTTCGTACAATTAAAGGCTCCTGTGAAAAGGTGACCCGGGTTTTGGCTTCGTTCACCGATGGCCACTATTATGGCAAAGGGGAAAGGCCAAACACGAAGCTGGCTGATAATAGCCCCTTTGCAAACAGGAGCATATGTATTCAAAACAGGTTCTAAATAAAAATTAGCAAAAATTGCTCCTTATGCTACGCTCCTAGGCGATCAGCAACACACCTAACTGGATATGATGATCGCAATATAGCAGCTCATCGAGCTTCAAATAGCATTATCCTTCAAATTTTGTTATGTAATTGTATAAATCTATAATTAAGTTATTCTTAACCCTTTTAATTTCCCAATAATAAATTCATGGATTTGGTAATGATGGTAGAAGTAATGCGGTATATGTTATAAATTGTTATTTCAAAATATCTGCACAGTTAGCCTCTGCATTGATGATGTGATTACATTACTCTGAATTATATATTCTAATCCTAATCCTGATCACACTCTATGATCCCTTGCTTTCATCCTTAGTGAAGGTTTATCTTCATGGCTTTCAAAAATATGCTGATTATATTTTTCATAATTTGGAAATCCACAGGCACAATCAGGGGATACCACAATGAAATTTGCCATACAGACCATTATGTTGATCTGTGTGCAATAAACATTCTAACAAATTTCCTAAATAGTATCTTATTTAGTGACTTCATCGTACCGCTTTGTCACGTCATCCCAGTTTACAACATTCCACCAAGCGGAAATGTAGTCAGGTCTTTTGTTCTGGTATTTGAGATAATATGCATGTTCCCATACGTCACACCCTAAGAGTGGAGTCAAACCCTCTGTTCTTGGACTTGTTTGATTTGGCATTGGCTTGTATTCTACTTTTTTAGAAGATGGATTAAAGACTAGCCAACCCCATCCACTACCTTGAATCAACGCGGTAGCAGAAGAGAATTTCTCTTTAAAGTCAGAAAAACCTCCAAACGACGTCTTTATCGCATCCGCAATGGATCCACCTGGTTCTCCACCGCCATTTTGTTTCATGTTATTCCAGAATATTCTATGATTATCAAACCCTCCGCCGTTAAAGTTGATTGCACTTTTTTGATCCGATGGAACTTGGTCTAGATTTGATAATATCTCTGTGACGTCCTTTTCTTGAATATCCGGAGAGCACTTTTCAAGTGCCGCATTGAGCTTGTCTGTATAAGTTTGATGATGCTTTGTATGGTGTATCTCCATAGTTCTTGCATCAATATGTGGTTCTAGTGCACCGTATGCATACGGTAATGCTGGTAATTCGTATTTTTTCATATCACTAAATCAGACTTAAAATAATTAACCTTTCTGCTATATGTGTTTTGATATTACAGGACTATTTGATATACTCGACTTTCTCATAGGTAAAACCCCCAGAAACGTATTTATCTTAAGAGTGTTGCTTGTTTATTTTATATTCCATGGTGATCAATAAGGAATTAGTTGAAGCCAGAAAAAAAGTTGCTGACAGAAGGCCAAAATTTGTAAGACAAGAAAGCTGGAGATACGATCGTCTAGCTGAAAATTGGAGAAAGCCTAAAGGTAAAGATAATAAGATGAGAAGACAGGTTTCTGGTGTACCGCAAATAGTAAAGGTTGGCTACAGAGGCCCAAAACATGCAAGAGGTCTTCATCCCTCAGGTTATACAGATAATATCATTTTTAATGTGAATGATCTCAATAAGCTAGATCCAAAGAAGGATGCTGCTAGGCTAGCACATACAGTAGGAGCAAGAAAAAGAAAAGAAATAATCTCGCAGGCTACAAGTATGCAGATTAAAATATTAAATCCAGGTAAAATATCTTCAAAAAAAGATAAAGAAGAACTCAATGGGGATAATGACTAATGGTTGTAAATATACGAAAAAAAAGAGAATTAGTTGCACGAATTTTAGGGGTTGGTGCAAATAGGGTTAGATTTGAGCCCGATAAGCTCGATGAGGTTTCTGATTCTATCACACGTGATAATATGCGTGCTTTAGTAGAAAACGGAGCAATTTGGACGGTTAAACCAAAGGGGACATCAAGAGCACGTGCTGAAGCAAAGCTAGCTCTTCATAGAAAGCGTGGAACAGGTCCAGGCTCAAAAAAAGGTAAAAAAACCGCAAGAACAGGCAAGAAAGAAATTTACGTAGCTAGAGTTAGGTCAATGAGATACTATCTAAAAGTATTGAAAGATAGAAATGACCTCAACAGGCATACTTATTGGTCACTTTATAAAAGAGTTAATGGTGGCCAGGTAAGATCACTGGCTCATTTGAGAGATCTGGTCAAAGAATCTAAGTCCCGCTAGTATCCCAACCTTTTTTTAAATCCATTCTACACTTATCAAAATCTCTCAGATAGTCGTCATCTTGAAATTTTATTCCCTCTTCTCTAAGTAAATGTTTTTTCATTGATATTCCATACATATAACCACCCAACTTTCCATTTGATTTGACAATTCTGTGACATGGGACATGAATTGGATTTGGATTTTTCTTTAGAATATTGCCAATTAAACGTGCTGCATTGGGATGACCAAGAGCATTTGCAATATCGCCGTATGTTGAGACCTTGCCTGGAGGAATTGCCAAGAGTAGGTCATATACTTCTTGGTCTTTAATTTGCAATGGTCTGTCAAAATTCTTTACCATGCGCTCACTCATTCACTCCTATACTAAAGAGCAGTTCCTTATGAAATTATTGCCACTGGAAATTATGATAGAATCGCTACGTGTATATATGTATATGTATCCATTTATAAAATCAAATTCAAAAAGCTTCTGTTACGAGTAAAAATATATAATGACACCATTGTGTAGCAAGTGGTTGGTTGGGTATTTCAGTTACTCCAATATTAATTACATGGAAGAACTAGTCTAATTCTCGTTCATTTGGTATACACTTGCCAGTGCTTCTTTTAGTTTGGGAACAGTATTGTAACTTTGAATTTCATTAAGATTTATCCATCTCGATTGGTCATGTTCCCAATCAATCTTAATCACATGTGTACTCGAATGGAAAAGATATGGATGCACGACCCATATAATATCTGGATTATTAGATTCAGTTGCTTCTAGAGGTTGACCCACACGAATAAGATTTAATTTTTCATTGCTTAGCCCTGTCTCCTCGTTGATTTCCTTTAAGGCTTGTGCTAAACTATCACTATTTTCCATGTACCCACTTATTCCAGCCCATAAGCCCTTCATTGTTCTTGCTTTTTGGCTACGTTTAAGAAGAAGGATCTTTTTATCGTGTTCTAAAAAAACAGTAACAACATTAATTTTTTTTGGCTGCGTACTAGTAGTCATTCTGGCATAGCCGCCCTACAACTTTAGTATTTTCGAAAAATTTATGAGTTTCATGTGATAATAATAGTGTTGTCTTGTAATAACACATGTTATAGAGTATTTATCACATACATGACAAATATTATCGTTGATAATCCATTCGAAATTCTCTTATTGGAACTTAGATTAATTTAAATTCTGCCGCACACCGAATCTTTAATTAAACCTTCACTATGTCAAGTCCAGTGTTTGCTATCAAGCACATGATTCTATCCTTTTCCTCTCCAAGCCCTTTCCAATCAACTATTACATGAGTAACTTTTTCGATGCTCTTGAAAATCATTTGCCGTAGCATATCCTCATCGATTGATCTTAGGTCATATTTAGTGGCTATGGCTGCAAGACAGAATTCTGAATTCAGCAATAATTTGTTAAACTTTATCGGATAGTGCGTTCCGCCCAATGCAATGCCAACCTTTCTGCAGAGTTTTGAATCACTTTCAATGACATTTAATATACAATCGCATACGAAAGAAGCCGCATTGGTATCTGTCCATTGTTTTTCTGTTGAACCGATTTCGACAAAAAGTACTGGTTTTTTTAATGACGTGGGTCCATGATGGGTGGATTCAATTACAATATCATAGTTTGGGATAGCAGATTTTACATTGGCAATATGACGCAGATATTGCTTTTGTAAATGTGGATATGACAGAGCTATCTCCCTTGAATTTCCGCCATATGGATTGTCAGCATAATTTCCAGCAGAATGGCAAGTTAGAGTAGGAATTCCACTTTTAGAGGAATGCTTTGAAAGAAAAATATAAGACTGGATATCACTTGATTTCCAAATGGTTACTTCATCCATGTCCTCTAAATGAAGCAAGCTTTTATTGCACACAAACAACTTTACATTCTTATACTCTTTTGATTGAAGTATAACGGACTCATTGTAGTTATCGATTGTGGAAAAACCTTTCTTATTTTTTAGATACTCTACCATAGTTATACTTGCTAAATCCTCTTTTGAGGCGACTAACGTATAATTTTGTTGGTTTACTA
>JBKPMK010000023.1:0-3135 GCA_046732115.1 Thermoproteota archaeon | reverse complement strand
CGTGTCTATAATTATTCTGAAAGTAATGGCTACACAAGCTTATTGTGTAAAATGTAAGGCAAAAAGAGAAATGAAGAATGAAAAACCGGTGACTATGAAGAATGGCAGATCCGCCATATCTGGGGTCTGCAGCACATGCGGCACTAAAATGTTCAAAATAGGTGGTGGTACAGCAACAACGCCTTCTCGCAAAGCAAAGATACCTGTAAAGCATGCTACCAAGAAGAAGCAGACCAAGGCAGTAAAACGAAAGAAAAAATAACAAAATAGGGGGTAGCTGAATATCCCGCTTACTGGATACAGCTACGTGCACTTTTATTTAGATATTAACGCAAAGGAATTTTTAACTGCTCATTTTTCTATTCAAGCGAAATCATGAATATAGAACCTGTTTGCAACCCCGAGGTATAGCTCACCTTTGCCTCTACATATATTGTTAATACCATTTATACAATTAGAATTGAAATACTGTGTAGACTCTCATTTACAACATACATCGGACTAATAATCTTCCTCGAATTCCTCCCCGCCCTCCTCCTCTTCTATGTCTTCGAAGTCTTCCTCGAATTCCTCCCTTTCTGCTGCACTCTTATATGGAAGGTCCGCTTCACCAGGTGCTCCACAAACGGGACACTTGAACTCAATGGTCTGTCCCTCCAAGTCTAATAAAAACTCCTTTGAGAATATTTCGTCGCATTTGGAGCAGACCAGAGTAGTTTGAATATTATCCTGGCTAAACTTGTGTGACTGCACTCTGAAAACTGTACCCGCCATTCTTCCTACGTATTGGAAGTCTCCTTTTTTATAAGCCTTCTCATATCGAGTAAAGCTTTCCAGCTGTTGACATACTGGCTGCGCGTCCTCAGATTTCTTATCGCTACGCATAGTGACAAATGACGTTAGAAGTTAACTGTTGTAAATTGTTAAACCAGTTATAGAAAGATCTGCACAAGTGATCGAATGAACAAGACAACCGGGACTGTAGAGATCTTGTCCGACTTTAGTATGGTTTTATATTGAACGAAGTTCAGGTTTTGGTGTGTATAGAAGCGAAAGAAGATTTTCTCTTAGCTCTTTTTGCTGTAGAACCCCGCGATAAGCCATTGTCATTATTAAGCTTCCGTTCCTAACCCCTCGCATTTTCATACATAAATGTTCGCCTTCTGCCACGACCAGCACTCCTTTTACCCCCATGTTCATTATTTCATTTGCGATCTCCTTAGTTAGCCTCTCTTGAATTTGCAATCGTCTTGAATACTTCTCTACTAAACGCACCAGTTTTGAAAGACCAAAGACTTTACCAGATGGGATATAAGCCATGGTTACTTTTCCGAAGAAAGGAAGCATGTGGTGCTCACACATGCTGTAAAAATGGACATCTTTAGCGATTATCGCATCGCTTTCCTCGCTAAATGATATGTCAAGTTGGGGATCCATCGTATAGCCGCCGAAGATCTCCTCGTACATGTCTGATATACGCCTAGGTGTATCTGCAAGGCCTTCCCGATTGGGATTCTCTCCAATCTCTATCAGAAGTTGCCTTATTAGCTTCTCTATTCGCTTCTTGTTTAGCCTATTTATCTTCTTGGTTTTTTTGCCAGATTCTGGATTCTGCATTTTGCCGTTTATCTTACTCCTATTAGCTTATGTAGCTGCGGTATTATTCTGACGTTATGATATATAGGATAAGTGGCATCATAAAAGTCCAAAAGCTTTTCCAATGATGGCGGCTCCATTCCAGAACTCGGCTGTATTATAAACCCTGCTAAATCTCTTGTTTGAATGTGAGCGAACGTATCGTGCAATAATTTCCGAAATTCTTCTATTGAAGATGACGCAGTCACTACTACTTTTATGTAAGTTGTTTTAGACCATGCGATTGACATGTCGAGACATTCTCTTTCATTGATAAGCAATGTCGCATGATGCTCACTGTCCACGGCCTCAGAATCGCTCATTTTGAATTCTATTTTAGAAATATCAATAAAAGGCAGAACTTTTTCAAATCTATGGGAGTCAAAACATGATGATTCTAAATAAGTCTTCAATCCTTTGTCTTTGATAAATTTAGCAAGGTCGGCTACTGCAAGGTGTTGTAACAATGGCTCCCCGCCAGTGAAATTAACCTTGTAAGTATTGGGTCGTAGTTCCTCGGAAATCATTTTCTTCACATGCTCTAGAGTATATGCTTTGCCGCTATCAAAAGGTAACGCGTATCTAGTATCGCACCATATGCATCCCAGATGGCAACCAGCCATTCTTATAAACATAGTTTTTGTGCCTATTAGTATACCCTCTCCTTCAATACTAGTAAATATCTCGCTAAGTTGGATCCTGTTTGCAGTTGTTTGCATAATGAGTTTTGTCCTTTATACCTGCCTTGTTTATTGCAACCTTCCTATTTATACACGATTCGCAAGCCCCACAATGAAGAATATGTCCTCTCTTTCCTACAACACCACCTGAATAGCAGCTCCAACTGCTAAAAATTTCATCTGCCAGAATCCTGTAGCCGATTTTTAACAAAGCCGTCTTGTTGATACCGGCTAACGCAGGCGACCAAATACTAATTTTTTCCCTAAGGCCTAATCTGATGCCATCTTCTTCTGCGAGATTCAAGACGTTTGCTATAGATTTTATAAAATTCGGGCGACAATCTGGATAGTTGACGTCATCTAAATGTGCACCATAGGCGATCGTCTTGGCTTTTATGCTCATCGCCCATGCAGCCGCTATAGTGATGAAGATCGCGTTTCTGACCGGGACTACAATAGTGTAGTCAAATTCCTTAGCCAAACCGAGTGCCGTGTTTGTCAAAGAATTCGTCTTACCATACAGCTGTTTCATAAATCGCAGATCTATCACCTGATGCTCTACTGCCATCAGAAGCTTAGCGAATCGTTTGGCCTGCCTGACCTCGCGTACCATGGCTCGTTGGCCATACATGAAAGTAATCATATATGTCCGATATTTTTTTTCTTTTGCCATATAAGCGGCTGTACAAACTGAGTCTAAACCCCCGCTAAGGATACAGACCACCGGCTCTTCTGCTGACAAGAGATATTCGCTATATCAAGCTATAGAGCTTATAATCTTTGATTTGCTTGTTAATATACTGTATGGTTCTTATAACCA
>JBKPMK010000022.1:0-3775 GCA_046732115.1 Thermoproteota archaeon | reverse complement strand
GGCTTCACACTCTATATGGTAAAGGCGGTACTTAATGGCAAAGGAGATGAAGTTGTAGACCTAGCGAAGACAAACCTGTTCACATAGCATTAACTCTATTCTTTCCTGTTCAATCATTATGCCTACGTATGTTACTAAAACCTTTTTTAAAATGTTTAAACCCCAATGCTTCAGCGAACTTATAAAAATTTATTGACATTGATGCGGTAATCCTGTATCCTTGTCTAATGGTATCCATTTGCCGCTTTGGCTTTTGTTATTTGCATCAAAATAGATTTCCTGGCCGCAACCTTTGTTACATTGATGATAACGCCTTTGTTGGTGCTCCTGCTGCTGTGATGGTTGTTGTTGTTGTGGTGGTGGCTGTGATTGCTGCTGTTCCTGCTGACTTCTATGCACAGGACAATTATGTGGCTCGCTTGTCTCTGCATCTAGTGGTATCTTTTTACCAGTCCTCTCATTGATATACTCATAATCAAATATTATTGGCTTTCCACATAAATAACAGAATGATGATTTGCTCATTTCGTTGTTGTTGCAAGTCATTTAGTCTTCTAGATGTAAAAAATATTTTATGATAGCAGGTAACATGTTAAGACCTTGTACTAGACTTTACTCTTTTTTAATGTTTTGTTTTAGTCTGCTATTCACTTATCGCTCCTCTATCTGCAGTTTATTCATCAGGTCATGGTCTTTTATTGGTTTCAAATTCTTAATCATTGCTCCTATACATGATATTACAGTTTTCCTTTAGAAACGGACCAAAAATCAAGTAATTTGTATTCAACATCGTCTTTGAAAATTCTGACCAATATTAACTATGTTCATGTTCATTCCAAGATAAAGAAAAGCAGCGGAATTTGCAAAAAAGCAATCATATCCCAGAAATTGAAAACAGAAGTAAGTACTTTTAGGCTCATATAAGCTTCTTGTTTTACTGTTATGTTGCCAAAGTACAAGCCTGCAACTGCTACTGTTACTACCGGAAAGACCTAAAGAATTTGCAGTTACTACAGAACCAAAGACAGAAGCAATATTAATGCAGTTTCAAAGAAAGGGTCATTCATTAATGCATGTAGTCTATGTGTAGCTGCAGCAATAGCTAATCCAATAGCAGCACCACCAAAAAATACTATAGCAAAATGTACTTTTTGATATTTTCTTTAGATTGTTGTCTTAGATATGCAATGTCTCTACATACAATGGATTTGTCAACTTGCAATGCTCTTGCTATTTCTGTTTGATTACTTTCACCTTTGCTTAGTAACTCCATTACTTTAGCTCTACGCCATTCAATCTGTTGTTGCATCTTTGTGCTCATTTGTTGCATTGCCCCACGCTCAAACTTTTCAGATGTTGCATGATTACACTTACGATACCCTTATTGAAACAAAGCTTTAGCTCTTGTTACTCAAAATATTGTCTTGGATGCAGCAAGCCTAAGTTCTTATAGAGTATTATCTATGCTATTCAAATCTACTATTCGTTTATAGTTGGTAAACTAAATGAAAATGTAGCTCCTTCACCATCTGCATTATTCTCAGCCCATATCTTGCCGCTATGAGCTTCAACAATACTTTTAGATATAAATAACCCTAATCCCGTTCCTTTCTCTGATCTTGTAGCGAATTTTGTAAATAACCTTGGCATTATTTCTGGAGCTATTCCAACACCTGTATCTTTTATGCTAACAATGGCTTCTTCTTGTTGGCTATTGCTTTTTGTATCTTCGTTTCCTTTTTTTACTACATTAATATATATACTTCCTTGTTGCGTAAACTTGATAGCATTATTTATTAAATTGGAAATAACTTGGCCTATCCTTGTCTTATCGGCTCGTACAAAAACGTCTTCTGCCTTAGCGATTAACTCTAGTCTTATACTACCATCATATTCCTTTAACTGACTTTTACAATCTGTCTGAGCATTTAATATCGTTTCACGTAAATTGAATTGTTCTTTATTCAATTGCAGGGAGTTACTTTCAATTCTTGTAACATCCAGTATATTTTCAGTTAGTCCTTGCAACCGTTTAGCATTTCTTACTATTGCATTTAATAACTCTTGATATTCTGTATAATTATCATTTTTCATTTTAGATTCAAGAACCTGTGATAATCCAAGTATTGGCTGTATAGGAGTCCTTAGCTCATGTGCTGCTACATCAATAAACTCCTTTTGCATTTTATTATGTGCTTTTAGCTGTTCATATAATTCAGTTTGAGTCCACAGGGTTTCAAATATAGAAGCATAAGATAGCACAGTTGGTATGCTATTGGAATACGTTGCAAGACCCATTGCTTCATAGGATCTATCTGTTGTATCATCCTTTACTTCTACAGACAAAGAGAATTTTTTATCTATTATAAGAACTGAAGTCTTAGTTTGTAGCGCTGGCTCAATATATCTAACATCAATTCTTCTTCTTTGTTGTTGATCCTCTTGTGACTGCTGCTCTTGCAATAGTTCTTGTACTATCTTATCTATTCGATTATCTTTAGGTGTTAGAATTCTAATTTTTACATTTCGCTCTGATGCCGCTTGTCTGAATAATTGCATTCCTCCTGCTACAACGATCTGACGGTAAAATGCATTGGCTGTTGAAAATATTGTTAGTATTTCTTCTACAGCTGATTGTATGTGGTTAAAAGCAGTCATTTGTATTTCGACAGGATCTCTAATAGTTTCTATAAAAGGTGATTCTTCAACTCCATGTTCTAGTTCATAGATCCTATCTTTTGCCGGTATTGCCTTGCTCCAAAGAGTATCAAAAAAATACTGCTGCTGTTGTACAATTTGTGCTAAATTACTATATAATATTTGAGATGCCACCTTACCTTTTTCAAATAGAATTATAGGAGAAAGGTATTCTGTTTCACTTAACATAAAATTTCCTTTTATACCGTCTAAATGCCTTAGCTCATCTACTAATGTCATAAGCTCTTCGCAATATGAGATATTATCCTTAGTGACTTCAGTAATGTATCTTAGCCCAACATTCCTACTTTTAGCATCGAGAAAAGCTTTCCTTATAGGCTCAAGCACAATTGCTAATTCCGGCCGCGTATAATTCATACACGTATCGATCCTTTTTCTTGCATCCGAGAAAAATTGTAATTCTGCATGTATTACATTGTCAATACCATGTATTAGCTCAGTTGTCCCTTCAGAGATTGTATTTGACGATGATGATGGAGCAGATGTTGATTCTGACAAAGAACAAATTCAAAAATCATAGCACTTATATCCATAAAAATAGCCATGGTAAAATATTCTATAGACTTTATTCATTTTCATATTAAAATTTGCAAATTTTGTTGACTATAAGTCAAGTCGTTAACCTTCATCTCTTTGGCTGTATCCTTTGCTGCAAAGCTCTTGCCCTTTATCTCTTCTCCATTGTACTTGTTGTTCTTGATTTTGCTGTTCCATATCTGAGCTCAATTGTTCCATTTCCTGTGCCTGATTTCAAGACGGTGTTCCATTTTTACGATTGACAGTATAATGGAACACCTTAGCTTTATCATTTTTCTTAGATAGTAAAAGTACGCACGAAACAACCAGTTGGCTGCCACAGATTTCATTAAATGGTGAAGCACTAGCAATATATGTTTATAAGCATCACCTATGCAAATAGAATATGAAATCTGATGCAAATCAGATTGAAGGCGAAGCTGCAAGTAAACTATATTCTGAACTTGAGTCGTTAAATAATCAAAAAAAGAAGATAGAAGCAACATATCTTCAACTATTTCCTAAAATAGATTCTTATCTT
>JBKPMK010000021.1:0-2027 GCA_046732115.1 Thermoproteota archaeon | reverse complement strand
TAGTTTTCTAAGCAGTTGCCAATTGTGTTATCGCTTATTGCTACTATTATTATCCTACTCTTACAGCTTTTGAGTCACATTTTGGACATGCGCTTTCTTTATGTTCGTAACCGCAATTCATACAATAGAATTTTATCTGAGGGTATCCCAAGGCGCCACCAGTATTATTCCATCCTGTGCTTAATGATGAACTTACGGATTTATACATGTCTTTTATTCCACCTGGCATTCCCTGTCTCTTTAACACTATATGCATTCTAACTGCGTTAAGCGCGAAGTAGACAAGCAAAGCTATAACAAATGATATTGGAAATGGCACTACAAATGAAATAGCTAATCCAATGACCAAATAAGCAGCTAACCAAACCCAATAATTGGTTTGAATTTGTTGTCTGTTACTATCACCATTATTACTATTACCAATATTATCTCCCATTTGCTTATAGTCTCGCCTCTGCCATTATCTATGCATATAACTTGATAAAAACATTATCTTGGCTACCCTATAACTTCTTATAGCTACAAATAAAAATTTCTCTATTCAAGAGTTACTATTGTAGCGAGAATACGATGAATGAAGTTGAAGTCCTTTAGGCATATCATTTGCTTTAAGTGGTCACGAAATAATAAGTATATATTTATATCCAATTTTTCCTTAATTTCTCATTGTGTCAATTAACACATATTAAGTCATCGTATTTTTTATAATTGAATGCCACACGTCATAGGTAGGGAATGACAGAATACGATTTAACTGACAAAGATATACAAATCATAAGTTCCTGTCTTGGCCATTGTTCTCGATTAATAGAACTAGATGATACTAGCAAGTTTGCAAAAAAATGCAAACAAGGGAATATAACTGTTAAGAATATGAAAGATCTAGAGAACAAAATAACTATTCAGAACGATGAGAGAAATTATAGGTGGGAAATGACAGATATCGATTTAACTGACAAAGATATACAAATCATAATTTCTATTCTTCGCTATTGCTCTGAACTACAATTCTTAGATGATCGCTTAGCAGAAGATTTGAAACAAAAGCACATGACTTTTGACAATGTGATACAGCTAGAGAACAAAATAACTACTCAGACAGAGAAAAGATAAAATGAAATGCTTGGTATTCAGCAATTGCAGTATGTACAAACTGCTATGGAAAAAATAATGTGATCATGGTTGTTTATTTTTGGCAATTTACGTAATATTAAAAAAGATCTTGGGTTGACCAATATTACATGGTAGTTGGCGGCATGATAGTAGGCGGCCTGATGGCAGGTGGTATGGCGGCCCACTATGCAACTAAGGATCGCTATCAGTCAATGGCCAGAGAACAAGAACAACAGGAACGGTTGCGTCAAGAAAAGGCACAAGCGGATCAGGCTGAGCGCACAGCACAGATGTCAGAGTTGCAAGGGGTGCAAGCACAGACAAGAGCACCTATTGAGAACAAGGATGATGCTATTCATAAACTTGAAAAATTAGCTAGCCTCAAACAGCAAGGTCTAATAACAGAAGAAGAATTTCAAAAGATGAAGAGTAAATTAATTTAGACTATTTTGAAGATATACTCGCTTATCGAGATAGCGATTTTATGAACTAGGATTAGCACTATCGATGTATTTATTATTTGCATGTTAGATATAAGGTAAATATTACTACGGTATGTAGGTTTGTAGCTTATTTCAAATCAAGAAAGGGGATCAAGCTCATTTTAGAGCTAACCTATTGTAAACACGAATGGCTTTGTAATGTCTGCGGCCTGTCCATTTTCTGTTTGGTAATGAAAAATGGCATTTGCTCTTGTTTTTCCAGCCGATATTGCTTGATATATTGTATCTGAAGATGGGCCGGCTACTGTGACCTCTTGGCCTGGTCCTAATTTAAACGGAGGTGAAGTAGCAGTACAGCCATGTGTAGGTTTTACCACCACGTTAAAAGCGTTAAAATATGCAGATAAAGGTGACTGACATGTTCCTGCAGTGAACATTATAGTGCCTGGTGAATTATTGACTACTGTTGCA
>JBKPMK010000020.1:0-2093 GCA_046732115.1 Thermoproteota archaeon | reverse complement strand
CTGTTCAAGGAACAATACAGGACGCTACTCAGATAACAAGGAATGCTATTCAAGAAACCAAAAGTTTGTGCACAACAGCGAATATTGCAAGCGTTCCAGCACTCCGAAATGTGTGTGCAACACTCAATAATGTACAAGGGTCATCACAACAAACAACCGTTCCAACCCAAATGGATACAGTTGAAACTGGTAGAGAACCAGTATTGTTACCATCAGCACAACCTCCAACTCCACAAGTTGCTGTAGCCCCTCCAACATCAAATCAACAAAGATTACAGGTGAGCTTCATGTCAATTAGAATAAATAATGATCATGACCCAAATATCGTTGGACAGAACGATGGTGAATGGAAAATTGGTACGCTTGTAAATGGTCAGTTTAGAGATCTAAGCCCTCCAGGCTCCCCTCTAGGTGATGCTCGAGGTGGTAGCACTTACAGCTTGTCAAATATACAACCTATAGTTCTTAATGTTGATAAATCAAAAGGCGCATTAGTTATATCTACAATTGGACAGGAAATTGATGGATGTAACTTCAATTTTAAGATACCACCTATCATGGTTCAAGCTGGTAATGCAGTAGCAAATTATTATACAGGCGGTAAATCTTCTGCTGCTGGTGCTGCACTTACGAGTTTATTAGGTAAAGGTAATGCATCTTCTGCTGCGACTGGTCAATCAGGTTTAATAGATAAAGCTCGTACGTACATGCCTAGTGATTTTAATAACGATCCGCGTGCTACATATCCGCTCTACCAATACCAGCTTCAGGCGCTTCAGGCAGGAATAAACAAAGTCTGCAATATATTTAATGCAAATGACGCAATTGGTACAATTTCCGATACATATGGTCCAACAACATTCGGAATTGGACATCATAGTACGTTAAGTACTCCGTACAGTGATAGTGGTAGAGACTTTGTTCTAACGTACCAGATTAAACCAGTGCAAGAATCTTTGCAGTCTCAAGTCCAGCAACAAAGTGGCCAATTCCCACAAACACCTAACACAATTGTACGTGACCATCGAATCACCACCCCTTCATCGCCTCCATCATAAGAGGAGGAGGAGTTGTGCAGATATTTGTTTTATTGGAAAATAAGTTAGTCCTGAAAACAACATCGCGAAAATAATCATATGATGTTGAATCTTACGTATGCTGATAATACCACCAGGAACCACTATAGATAAGGCTTATGGCTACAATGTGGAAGTTCAAAATATATTCAGTCCAAAAGGCATTGTATCAGATGCTGCAGAGATAACCAGCAGAGTACGCATACATTAGCTGGTGAGACAGAGCATAAAAAAGTATAACACGCGTATTATGTTTATGCCTTTATCCTTGTGGAGAGCATTGATAGCCTGATTGCAATTTAGCTTTTGTTGTTTGAGGCCATAGAAGATTTATTAAGGGGAATGCCATGTGCACAGTGTTGCACAGTGTTGCACAGTTATGACCACGAAAATATAACAATATCTGTTGGCAAGCATACTTGGATATGTGCTATATGTGGTCAGGGATTCACAAGAAAAACCACCGGAGTCAGACATAGCAAAAACCTTCATGCAGGAACCCCAATGCTTGTTAGACCGTATGAATATATCGTCGGCAGGATAAGGGGTACATACAAACAGAGTGATCCATTATTTTTTAGGCGTAAGAAAAGAGAAGGGACCACTAGATTATTTTCAGTCAACGATCCCCGTTTAACCAATCCAATTAAATTCCAAAACAACATCTTACACGAAACGCACGGCTCGCAGCAGAAAGGAAATCAACATGTAGATACTTATGGTGTTTCAGCTGAACCCATGAAAGAAACAATGAGTAGATCCGAGAAACTAAAAGAGATAACCGAACTGGCTCAAATGCATTATTCTCCTGATAATGCGAGATGCATTATAATGGCTGCCTATATACAGGACGGGGTGTTTAAAGACAACTCTTCGTTAAGTCAGACTCTAGAATATTTGCGGAATATCGCAAAAAGGCAGTCCTCCAATATATACTAGTTCGGTAGATCATCTAGATGAAAAGTATCTTTAGGTATTAAATGGACATTATTACCCTTAATAGCCAATGGTTTATAT